>JAUWTT010000627.1 GCA_030614585.1 Acidobacteriota bacterium | reverse complement strand
TTAGAGTTTGTTTCGAACTTCGGATTTCGAGCTTCGAGCTTTGGCTGTTGCGGTCTGAGCAACAGACCCTTGGGTCAAGGGTCTCTCCTTGGATATTGCCTTGAAGAGGCGTCCCTCAACTTCATTCCAGCACGAAATCTGTAAAGTTGTTTCCCGACAGCACGGCTGGCCTCAATTGTCTCGGGGTATGGATTGTCGCAGATATCCAGGAAGCCAATCTGGTAGTTTTCCCCGTCTCGACGACCCGTTGTCACCTGGTCGTTCATCTGGAACCAGTGGGTACCCACCAGGTACGGATTCTCTAAGGCCTGTTCTACATAAAAACGGTATTGTTCTGCCCTCTCGGCTTGATCATAGGTGCTGCGCAAGCCGGTGTGTAACATCCCGCGGTCCAGTGCCCCAAAATGAAATTCCCCAATTATCACCGGCTTGTCAACGCCTTCGGGAAGTCCTAGTTCCAGACAGGTGAAGCGATAGCGATTGAAGCTCACGATGTCGCAAAACTCTGCTGCTACCTGTACTAACCACTCTTGCTCATTCGATTCGTCGGGATACGCGTGAAGAGCCATTCGGGACCCAAGATAAAGTTTGTTAGGTGCAGCTTGCTTGATCTCTTCGTTGATCACCTCGTGGTACTTACGGGCAATTTCCAGATTGAATGATTTCAGGTCCTCTTCCAGCGTGTCAGATTGAGGGACTTCCCGGGTTTCAAGGAAGTTGTCCCAGGAACTGTAGTTGCTACCCCAGGCTTCATTCAGCTGGGCAATCCCTGAGTATCGGCTGCGCAGTTGCGCCTGAAGTTCTTTCTTCGCCGCTTGATCAGAAGGACTTTGGAGGACACTGCGGGCCAGAAAGCCTTCACTTCCCCAGCTCAACTCATTGTCAACGAAGTATCCGATGCACCATCGGTCGTCTGTTGATTTTCCTCGTTGCTGAGCCAGGCTTTCGGCGAGACTCTTACGGAAGCCCTCACTGAAGGGGTCAGGGAACTTCCGCCAGAATCCTTCCGCGCCCTCGATACTGGGTCCACCCGAGTTGAGATACACCACATACGGGGTCTTGTGCCTCAAATAGACCGACTCAGAGGACCAGCAGGCGATCGTATTCAGTCCCCAACTGCGCAACCGCTGATGGGCTCGCTGGGCCCAAACCTTTTCCCAATTCGCCCCGAACTTCCTCTCCAGATTTGCGCCCCGCAGGTTGAACATTCGGTAGCTGCGGTCCTTGTAATATTCCCTGGCTGCTCCACTCCCGTTTGTATAAAACGATGACGAATCGGGCGGAAGTTGAGTGAAATAGTGTTCGCGATCGGTGATGGGTGTGTCCGATCCGGACCTCACACAGTCAATTCCGTGTGACCAGAACAGGTGGCCTGACGGATCAACGAGCCACCATTTACCCTCGTGCTTAATTGTCCGGAAATGTCCAGTGGCCTCGAGTGCAGGGCCGCCTGACCATCCTCCGAACTCATTCCATTCTTTTGGCCCCGGGTGTGCGGCGAGGTCCTGGTCCTCCAGTCTAGTGCTCTGCAAGAACTCTTCTTCGGAATGGATCTTTCCCTGCCAGTCATGACTTCGGAGTTGGCCAAACTCATCAAGGAGTGGAAAGCGGTTCGAGTCCCAGGCAGCGGTCTCGTAGACACCCTCAGCTCTAAGATTGGAGATCTCGAACTCTGCCCCCGGCCTGATGTAGGGAAACCGAACCTCGACGAAGTCGACTTCTCGAGCGTCCTTTACATCCCAGATCCAGACGTAACCTCCCGGCAACCCATTCATGCCAAACAGAAGCTCTGTAATCGAATCGGGGGGAGCAAGCCTCTTGATAAGAGCACTTATGGTTCTGGTTTCCCCTGGGGGAATGACTCTTGCGCCATCCATCCAGGCCTTACCGTTGATGCGGCACTCCGCATAGAGTTGACCGGAACCCGGGTTACTCAGATCCATTCGGACGTACATGAGGCTGGACAAATCCCATGCGTTTTCTGCTGCGATCCTGACAGAGAGTTCTTCCGATTCCGAATGAACCAGAAGGGCTGGAGTTTCTTCCGTGCCCGAATGACTTACCCGGGCATCTCCTTCCGTCGAAACACGATCCAGTGCGAACCCGTCCCCGAAGTCAGCTAGTATCTGTATGTTCTGCGGCGGGTTGGATGTCGATTGGCAAACAGAAAAGCCCAGCAGTACTAACAGGGCACCAGCAAACAGCAAGCTCTTGAGCATAACTACCTCCTGTTTGCCACATTAGCGCAGGTCGGCAAGGTTTGGTAGACCCGGCGAGAACTAATCTTCTTCGCCAGACAACCCTGCAGATCTTGTTGGACTGCGAGGGGGTTGAAGCACTCAATAAGTGGCTCGCCCCCCGGAGAGGTCGAAGATGAAGCCCGTATTGAAACTGGCTTCTTTCGAAACGATCCAACAGGAAATTGCGGCGACTTCCTCGACCGTTCCGAGCCGCTTCATGGGAATCTTGTCAGCCATATACTTCAGGAGTTGGGTATCGGTATCCAGGTTCATTGGAGTAGCTATGACAGCAGGTGCAAGTCCGTTCACAGTGATCCCTGTCTCGGCATATTCCTTCCCAACACCCTTCACCAGGCCCA
>JAUWTT010000132.1 GCA_030614585.1 Acidobacteriota bacterium | reverse complement strand
TCTTGGCGTGAGATGAACGGGTTTCACGCAAAGCCCGCCAAGTCCGCCAAGGGTTTGGAGGTGGGCAGTGTGAGGTCTGTGCCCGGGAACTCCACTCTTTCTTCGCGTTCTTTGCGTCTTGGCGTGAGGTGAACGGGTTTCACGCAAAGTCGCCAAGTCCGCCAAGACACCAATGACACAAAGGAATCCTAGTGATTTAGTGCCTTTGTGGTTAGTCCCTCCCCTCTTCCAGCCGGTCCAACTCCCGCTGCAAGAGTTCCCAGGTTCTCTCCAGATGTTCTTTGCGTGTTTTCAGATTGCCGATCGCCAACCTGAGTGTAAATCGGTCATTGAGTTTCGTGTGTGACAGGAAGGTCTCGCCCGTTTTGTTCACGGCGTCGAGTAGGTCGGCGTTTAGTCTGTCTATCAACTCAGGGTTGGATGCTGTCATAGTTTCAGGAACTGCCCTGAAGCATATGGTGCTGAAGGGTGTTGGAGCCATTCGCTGAAACCGTGGGGAATCGTCAATCTTACCTGCGAATTCCTGGGCCCACGACAAGTGTTGTCGGATTCGATCGGCCAGTCCTTCGCGTCCGAAATATCTAATCACCATCCACAGCTTGAGAGCGCGGAACCTTCTGCCCAGTTGAACTCCGTAGTCCATGAAATTGGTGGCAGTATCATCGACAGAGGTCTTGAGATACTCGGGGACCAAGGTGAACGCTTTCTTAAGGATTTCCGGCTTACGGCAAAAGAAAGCGCTCAGGTCGATGGGAGTGAAGAGCCATTTGTGAGGGTTGGTGACGATCGAATCTGCCGACTCACATCCCTGCAGGACCCAGCGCATTTCCGGAAGTATGGCCGCCGGTCCGGCATAGGCTGCGTCCACGTGAAGCCAAAGATTGAACTGTTTTGAGATCCGGGCGATCTCAGTGACAGGGTCAACACTGGTGGTCGAGGTGGTTCCCACCGTTGCGACCACACAGAACGGGAGCCAACCATTCTCCAAGTCCGTTCTTATGGCAGTCTCCAGCGCGTTCGGGTCCATCCGGTACCCTGAGTCCACTTGGATCTTTTTGACTCCATTTCTACCGATTCCAAGCGTGATGGCAGCCTTTTCGACCGACGAGTGGGAGTGTTCGGACGTATACATTCGCAATCTGCTCCGGCCGGCTCCAAGTCCCTCCTCCCTGGCGTTCAGGCCGGGTACTGCCTCACGGGCGGCGGCAATGGCATGGAGAGTTGAAATTGAAGCGGTGTCGTAAATAATCCCCCAGAATTCTTCCGGAAGGCCCAGCATCTGCCTGAACCAGTCTAGAGTTACCTCTTCCAGTTCGGTGGCCGCCGGCGAGGTCTTCCACAGCATCGCATTCACATTCAAGGCGGAACAGAGTAATTCCCCGAGGATGCCGGGCCCCGAACCTGTAATTGAAAAATAAGAGAAGAAGGACGGATGGTTCCAATGTGTTATGCCAGGCAGAATAGTTTCTTCGAAGTCCTTCAGGATCTGATCCATCGGTTCACCTCGATCTGGGGGGGAGTTCGGAATCTGGGCCTTGAGTTCTCCTGGCTCCACCTTGGAAAGAACCGGGTACTTGTCTGTGTTTTCCAGATAATCAGCGATCCAATCAATCAGTTGGTGACCGTATTCGCGAAATTCATCGGGGGGCATATCTCCCAACGGGGCTTCATTCATGTCATCCGTTCCTTTTTTTCCGCTGTCAGACAAGTTAGCCAACCAGACTCTCGTGGCCCAGCCAGCGCCTGCTTGTAAAGATGGCTGTTTACCCTCATGCTTTCAAAAATTGATTCAATGAATTGATCCACTGGCTTCTCCTGACTGCAACACGATAGCAGGAAGACGGCGCTTTGCGCTAGAAGTGCATAGGGCATTCCCCCCCTGGCTGACTCGGCTCTTTCCGAGCTGTGGGAAGTCGCTTTTCCAGCCCGAGTCAAGAGCGTAGTGGCGCCTTGTGGGTGCCTGGTTTTCATGCTACAGTTCCCGACAATTTGCTGAAATCGAACAAGAAAGAGGTGGCCAAATGAGGGATTCCGAGCGCAATTCCGTCGGAGAATCCAAAGCAGAGTTCAGTCCCTACGTTTCCGCTCAGACGACCATGGCAGAGTTGACATTCAAGGCTGTGTTCCTTGGAATAATCATGGCGATCGTATTGGGTGCTGCCAACGCCTATGTTGGTATGAAAGCGGGACTTACGGTGGCAGCGACCTTTCCGGCGGCGGTTGTGGCGATGGCAGCGCTCCGCCTCTTCAGAGGCTCGATACTGGAAGAGAACATTGCTCGAACAACGGCCTCTGTTGGCGAGGCGCTAGTGGCAGGAGCGATTTTCACGCTTCCCGCTTTCGTGATAGCCGGAGTCTGGGATGAGCTCCACTACTACGAGAGTACCGCCATTATGTTGATGGGAGGTACCTTGGGGGTGCTGTTCGTCATTGTGCTGAGGCGAACCCTTGTCGAGGAAGCTAACCTCCCGTTTCCAGAAGCGGTGGCTGCCGGAGAACTGGTCAAGGCGGGCCAGGGAGGCCAGACTGGCGCGGCGTATGTTTTCTCAGCGATGGGATTCGCCTTTGCCTGGGAGCTGTTCAAGAACTCCCGGGGAATCCAGTTGGTGGGAGAGAACACGCGGGTGTTTTATCAGCTGGCGACCTCAAAGATTGAACTGTTGGACCAGCGAATCAGTTATTACGGAGGTGTCCTCCTGGAATCTCCTGCGGCCTCACCGCTACTGGTAGGCGTCGGGTTCATTGTTGGTCCCAGTATAGCTTCCGTGCTCTTCTGCGGGGCGATGATGGGATGGCTTTTGTTGGTCCCGATCAGCCTTTTCTTGAACCCGAGTCTCACGGCCGGTTTGGTTGATAGCACGGCTTGGACGGACTTGAGCGAAGAAATCTGGCTAAAGCAGGTGAGACCGATCGCTGTGGGGACAATGATCGTCGCTGCCTTCTACACGCTTTTCAGTTTGAGAACCTCACTGATAAGCGGGATTGGGAGAGCGATAACGGACCTGCAAGCGGTCAAGACTGGGGCTCGGGAAGCCAATCGCCTCGAAATAGACCTGGACTTCAAGAAAGTAGGCGTCACGATCGCGCTCATGTCGATTCCGCTCTTCTTCCTGTATTGGTACTTCACAGGATCCCTGTTTGGGTCGATCCTCCTGACCGTGGTTATGATGATTCTCGGATTCCTGTTCGCGGCAGTGGCAGGTTATCTGGTTGGAGTCATGGGTAGCTCCAACAATCCGATCAGTGGCCTGACCCTGAGCACTCTGTTGATTGCAGCGGTTCTCCTCGTGATGATTGGCGTGACTGGAGAGGCTGGAATCATGGGTGTGCTTGGTGTGGCGGGGGTTATCTGCTGTACCGCAGGTATCGCCGGCGACATGATGCAGGACCTGAAGGTGGGACACATCCTGGGCGGCACTCCCTGGAAGATGGAGATTGCTGAAATGGGTGGTGTTGTCTTTGCTTCTCTTGCCCTGGTGTTCCCCATGATCGTAATGGATCAGACCTATCATATCGGGAGCGCTGAGTTGCCGGCGCCACAGGCTGGTTTGATGGCTCTCATGGCAAAGGGGATCGTCGGGGGTGAGATGGCGTGGCCACTGGTCATAGCCGGGATGTTTTTTGGCCTTTCCCTCATCCTCATCAAGGCCCCGTCTCCCATGCTGATAGCTGTTGGCATGTATCTCCCCTTTGACTCGACCGCAGCCATTTTCGTTGGAGGGATTATCCGAGTCATTTTGGACAAGATAATGGCTCGAAAGGGGTTGGATGAAGGAAAGAGAACCAGCGCGACGAATGCGGGAATTCTTCTATCGTCCGGTTTCATTGCTGGAGAGTCTTTAATGGCTGTACTGATCGCCTTCTGGGTGATGGGTTCGAATAAAGGTCTTTTTGAATTGCCCAGGTACGGCGACAGCCCCTGGCTTGGGATGCTGATCTTCATCGTTTTGGCCTTTCTGCTGATCAAGGTTCCCCTCAGTGCTGCCCGCAAGGGAGGCGCGCCTGGAGTGAAGGTGGAGTAATGGAAGTGGGCCAAGACTTCCTTGGCAACAGCTTTGTTCGCCGGTACGAATGGCGAGAAGCAGAGGGTGGCAAAGTAGTTGTACTCCGCCCACGGTTTGGAGAGGGCCGCCTGGCCCGTCGAGTCGCAGATCTCTTTAAGGTTACGGACTACCGGATACGATTGGATGAGATCGGAACGGCCGTTTGGAAGCGGTGTGACGGGAGTACCACGGCCCGTGAAATAGCAGACGAGCTGAGAATTCAGTTTGGAGACCGGGTGGAACCGGCAGAGGAGCGACTCCATCGGTTTGTTTCCCAGATGTTGCGAGCTCGGATGATAGGAGTGCAGTCCGATTGACTACCTCAGAAAGTCACGAACTCATCCCATGGCTTTACTGTCCCAGTGAGTTCCAAAGTCCTGGAGAATGGTCGGCCTATGATTCGGTGCGGCGGATTCTTTCTGAGAGACCTGGGATTTTCTCCGCGTTCCGGGACTCGACCCAGGTCCTCCAGATCCCAGGAGCAGAGTCGGGAATATCTTCAGCCGCGACGGCCTTCCTATAAAACTCAGCAGGACCAACTCCACCTATGATGACGTATCCATAACCTTTGAGCTTCATGTCGAGTAGTGCTGCCATGAGCAGCGCTTTGCCCGTACCGTGGCCTCGACATTGAGGGAGGACTCCGGTTGGTCCGAATACGCCTAGTGCAACGGAGTCGAAACAGGAAAAACCGATAATGGCTCTGTCCTGCACCGCAAGGAAGCAGGTCATCGGTGTGTGGCAAAGTGATCGATCGACCTCGCTGGCCCAGGCCTCCTGAAAATTCTCCTTGACCCACTCGATGATCACGTGCTTTTCAGTGCCCATCGGCTTGCGGATAGTGATACCTTTTGCCTCCTGTTCCTGGAGAAAGGACCAATCATCCGGGATGTTGTAGAGCTTGGCGAGCATATCATGCATGGTTTTCTCCCGGGTCAATTGTTGCAGCGATAGAGTACGCGTCCCATAACCATGGTCCAATGGACCTGAAATTCATCGTCAAAGATCACAAGGTCAGCATCTTTTCCTGGTTCAATGCTTCCCTTTCTATCATCGAACCCGATCAGCGAGGCTGCATTGAGGCTCGCCATGCTCACGGCTTCAGACGCAGTGCGACCAACTCGTTTAACCATATTCGCCACGCAATAATTCATCGAGGCGACGCTACCTACCAGTGTGCCTCCCTTGACGCAGGCCGTCTGATCTTTTTTGACGATTTCTCGGTTGCCGTCTTTGTAGGTTCCATTGGGCAAGCCGGCCCATTTAGTATTGTCTGTGATCAGGTGGACTCCTTGAGTTCCTTTGCAACGCAATAGTACGTCCATCGCTGCAGGCGATACGTGCTGGCAATCTGCGATCAATTCCGCTGATATCTCGTCACATGTCAAAATGGCCCCGAGGAGACCAGGTTGCCGATGATGAAACGGCATCATGCCGTTGAATGTGTGAGTCGCGCACTTCAAGCCGGCACCTATGGCTGTCTGCACCTCTTCATAACGAGCAGTCGAATGCCCCGCGCAAGGGACAATTCCATGTCTGGCCAGTTCACGAACGACATCGAGAGATCCCTCCAATTCGGGCGCAAGCGTCATTTTTCGTATAGTGGCATCGGATGCCTCAATCATTTGGTTCAGTTCTTCAACTGAGGGCCTGCGCATGTTGGAAACTAGTTGAGAACCCCTTGCCGTATCTGCACTGCTCAGGAACGGCCCTTCCATATGAATTCCGAGGATTTCGGCTCCTTCATTGTATTGCTGGGCTTGACGGACTGCCCTTATGGTGTCCAAGATCATCTCTAGGCTGTACTGGAGAGGCAGAAGGCTGGAGAGGGTTGGCAGAAGGCTGGTGACTCCAGTACTGACCACGCTCTTGCAGAGTTCTAAAGTGGTCTCAGTTGTTTCACCGAAATAATGACCGTCTCGCCCGTGGGTATGGGTGTCGACAAAGCCAGGTGCCAGAGTCTTGTCGAAGGCTCCTATGACCTCAGCGTTAGAAGGAATTGGGATCTGGGAAGGATGTCCGATGGCTCCGATGTGCCCATCCTCCACAATGACAACGCCAGGAGTAATCTCTTTGAACGGTGTGAGAACGCGTCCCGCTTCAATTGCAATCATTCTGCTTCCTCACCTGTCAAGGTCTGGCTGAGGGAACTGGAAGGGAAATCTGTTCTGGATGCTTCCACACTTGAGATGATCGAACTATCGATCGTTACCCCGATATGATCAAGTGCCATTAGGACTGCCCCTACAACTGGCTCGAAACTCGGTTCGACGATCCTTGCGAGTGGGGCCGTTGCTTGAATCGTATTCTCGAATGCACCCAGGACAAGTTCCCCCGCTTTAAACACTCCACCAAATGGCACAACTACAAAATCTTCTTGTTCCATGCCCATGCGCTTGATAACGGCAACGCCAGCCAATCCCAGTTCCTGACCCGCAGCCTGGAAGATCTCTTTGGCTTTCCAGTCCCCCCAGGAAGCCACTCTGGCGACAACCGGACATAAACTGGCAATCTCTTGTCGACTCATTGCCCCACGGCTGTTCGATTCTTCACGGAAGTATATTCCTCCTACTGCCGTGGGACGCTCTGCTCCGGAGTCGGGGGCAAGCCGAACCTGGTTTTCAGCTGTTTCTTCCCGGACCAAAGCCTGGTCCACTTTGAAGACCATGTCCAGCATGTCTGAAAAACCCAGGTGAGTTAGAACGGGTTCCGTCAACATGGTGGGTTTGGTGCGACCATCGAAAGCGCGCAGAACCGCGCGCATAGCCTCTATGCCAATCCAGTAGCTGCTTCCTTCGTCCCCCAGAGTAGCTCCCCAGCCGCTGGCGCCCGCTTCACGTCCGTCCTTCGACCAACCGCGGGCCATTGCCCCGGTTCCGGCGTCAACCGTCACACCAACGTGGCCGTCAACCGAAAACCGGGCAGCCCAACGGGGCGTGTCTCCTTCCGCTGACCGCACGACCCTCTCAATTCCAAATTCACGGATAACCATATCGAAGGAATCGGGAGCCATCGGGGCGCTTATGCAGGCAACATCGATAGCTGCGCCTGAAAGTCGAGCTTCCTTGAGGGCATCGCCGATGGCAGTGCGTAGCGATTTGACTGCCTCACTGCGGAGGACGTAGTTGGTATTGATCGATCCGCCAGTTCCTCTTCCAAGCAGCCGCCCGGCTTCGTTTGTTGCCAGACAAATGGTTTTTGAACCTCCGCCGTCCACTCCCAAGACGTGTCGCATGAGACCCCCTAGGATTTGCGATTCGGTGAATATATTCCGCCGAACCTGGTGCCGCGTTCCCGGCGCAATTTATCCAAGTATTGAACATACTCGCTCTGTCCGTCCAGGTTGAGGGCGTAGTAGATCGGAGGTATGACGCCTTTCTCGGCTAACCGTTCGGCGGTTTCGGCCATAAGCGCCTGGAGCATCAGGCAGCCCATCCAGCCCGACGTCGGGCCCACTTTTTGCGGCAGGCAATCATTTTCGATCACAGCATCACCGGGGGCGGTCAGGTTGTCCAGCACAACGTCACAGAGGTCTTGCATTTTCTTGCCGGATGAGTGCCGCGAAGAAACCGAACTGCTGTAGGCTGTGGACGTTACTCCGATGACTTTCAGTCCGGCCTCTCTAGCCGAAGCCGCCATTTCAATCGGGAAGGGGTTTCTTCCGGAGGTCGAAATTAAGATAATCACGTCTCCTGGTTCGGCCCCAACCTGGCCAAAAAACTCGCTGCCGGCACCATCGACGCGTTCCAGAAAGGTCGTTAGGTAAATGGGCCCGACCTCAAGAGAAAGGCCATGCGTGAAAAGTGGGTTGACGAGCGCAAGCCCGCCGGCTCGCCAGAAAATGTCCTGTACAGGCAGTGACGAGTGTGGGCCGCCCCACGCATACAGCGTGTGTCCTTCGTCCACTGCCTGGGCAATCATTTCCGCAGCCTCCTCAATCTTTTGCAGTTGCGTATTTTGGAGTCGTTTGATCAACTCAGAACATTTCTCGAGGTATTTTTTCGCTAACATCTTTTCAGAGTTCCTTTTCCTTGTTTTGCTTCGATCATAGCCCTGCCGCAGAGGCGGCATCTCCGCAACGATGTGTAGCAACCTCGATGCCATTTGACGGAAAGCCGCTCCGGGCTGAAGGTGCCGTTCTTTTGCCCTTCCTAGTACCATTGCAGATTGCACGGGTGCGCTGCATCGAAAGCTGCAAGATGCGAAGAAAGGGAAGAGGGAGGAAGAAAGGGAAAGGGGAAGAGAAGTAAGGGACACTGTTCTTTCAGACCGTTGATTTCGCAGTTTTGACCGTTTGGTTCGTTCTTTTCTATAGAGGTCGATGTCATGACCTTGAGGAAGGAACTAACGATGCCGCGACTGCCACGGCAAATCAACATGGATGAAGACGGTCTTTATCATCTCCGCGGTCAGGTGGTGGGCAGCCTCCCGACGGTTCGCCGAGCTTTAGACGAGTACCGTGCCAGGGATCACTACAAGCGGAGAAAGCACCCGATCCCGTTGGGAGTCGGCGATCTGTACGCCTTGCGCGAACAACGCAGTAACTACGTTTCGATCTGAGCCGCCGGTCGACCTCGAAAACGCCGACCGCGCCTGGACCCCAATCTAAGCCGTGGAGGCTCGAGGTCGAAGCCGCTTGCACCCTGGGACCGAGACTGCACGCCCGTACCCTTCCCTGAGACAGCCGACCACGCAGTTTCCGCTCTGGGGACGTCGTAACCATCCCCATTTTGGTCGTTAGCATACTCTCAATCTCCGCTCGTTCT
>JAUWTT010000146.1 GCA_030614585.1 Acidobacteriota bacterium | reverse complement strand
GTCCTTCTGATTGTTTTTGGACTGGGCAAGATCGCCGATTACTATCGACATAGCAGTCGGATGCAAATCCGAACAGGTGAAATCTTCGGCGTAGTGTTCGTCGTCGCATTCGGCCTGGCCAGTAACCAACTCTCGCGTGCTCATTTTCCATTACTTGAAGACTTCCGCTGGGACCTTCCCTGGCCCGAAGGCTTGGAAACAGCCGGTGAGAGATTTCGGTTTGAAGTGGAGGAAATACTCCCTTCAGAGGGTCTCACTGCTGTCGAAGTTGAGAATCTATACGGCGATGTTCAGGTGAAATCAGGCGAAACCGAATCTGTGAAGATTGCGCTTGTCAAGGAGGTCAGGGGAGACACTCAAGCGGATGCGAAGGACCTCGCCGGGCAGATCCTCATTGTGATGACCCCTGAAGATGGCATTCTCAGAGTCACGACAAATCGCAGTGACCTCGGTGAACGCGGGAGAAAGCTATCCACCCATTTAACGTTGACGGTTCCGGAGCAGATTCCTGTCTCGGTGAAGAACAAGTTCGGGCGCGTCTTGATGACAGACAGGGTTGCCGCATGCACCATCCAAAACTCTTACGGCAAAGTTGAAGTCAATGCTATCGAGGGTGACCTCAGTATCACCAACAGGTACAAAAGTGTCGAAGCTAAGAACATCAAGGGCAAGGTTTCTGTCACGAACCATCGCGGGTCCATCGATGTCTCGAGGGTGGAAGGGGATCTGGACCTCGAGACTGGACACGACTCCCTTAACGTCGAAGACATTCAGGGCCAGGTCACGCTGCGAAACAGCTACGGCCGTATACAGGTTGAGGATGTTACGGGATTTCTCAATGTCGATAGCACCGGTTGCCGAATCTCGGCCTCCAAAGTCAGCGAAAAGGTGTTTATCAAGAGTTCACACAAGCGGGTCACAGTTCGCGACCTCCAAGGTCCCCTGGAGTTGGAAAGTGCCTACGCACGCGTGTCTCTGTCTCGGATCGAAGGCCCAGTTGATCTGAAAGCAGCTCACTGCGAAGTTACTGCGAACGAACTCGAATCGGGGCTTAAGATGCAGGGGCGAGGCTCACAAGTCTCTCTTAATGAGATCAGTGGCGATACGAGTATTGAGACGTCTCTGCGAAACGTATCAGTTACCGACTTCAGTGGCGCACTTTCGGTTCAGAACGAATTCGGAGAGATCACACTCAAGATCAGCGAACAACCGGCGGCTCCGATCACAGCCAAGAACAGTAACGGAGAAATCACCCTCCTGATCCCTGATCAGTCAAATTTCAAGCTCTCTGCTCAAGCGGTAGAAGGGGAGATACTCTCGGACTTCGGGCCAGAGCCTGAGGAGTCAGAGGGCAATGTGGCCTTTCTTCGAATTACAGTTGGAGAAGGAGGCCCTCAGATTGAACTTCAGACGACGAATAAACGTATTCGCATAAAGAAGCAGGGTTGACCATGATTAAGAAAGTCTCTCTCATCGCTATTATCGCAGTCTCCGCCTCTTGTGCCATGTCACTTGACGACTGGGGAGGCGAGGCAAACTATGTTGATTTCAACCAGTCCGAGCCGGCCGGAGAGGAAGAACTTCTTCGAGCCACCGTCGAGCTGGGAGTTGGGCAGATGGAGATCCAGCCAGGATCAACCGAGAACGCCTATGAAGTCGACATGCACTTCAACGAGCTGGCCTTCCGTCCCCAGGTCGAATTCCAACGTGAGGACGGAAAAGCACGCCTGAAGGTCGGACTGGAAGGTGAGGGACAGTCCTTCATGAAAATGGGCGAGACCATTCTCAGTCTTCGCTTGAATCCTGAAACGCCTTTGCATTTGGATGCCAGTACTGGTGTCGGCGAGAGTAACATCGACCTGAGTGGAATGCGGATTCGATCCCTAAGCCTGGAATGTGGAATTGGTGAGACAAGTTTGACCGTCACTCAACCCAACCGGAGTGAATGTGATCGAGTTGAGGTTTCGAGCGGCGTCGGAGCCATGGAACTGATTGGACTCGGCAACCTTTCCTTCCGAGAGTTCGAGTTCCAGGGCGGGGTTGGCGGTTCAAGACTCGACTTCTCAGGAGACTGGGCCGAACTGGGGGATGTCGATATTGAAGTTGGGGTAGGCGGTATAGAAATCCTCATCCCGAAGGACCTCGGAGTCGAAATACGAGTTTCAAAAGGATTCTTTTCCGAATTCAGCATGCCGGGGTTTGAGAAGCAGGGCGACACCTACTTCAGCGATAACATCGATCAGGTCGACAAGGTGGTGAAGTTCAATGTCCGCGCTGGAATTGGCGGCGTACAGATCAAATGGATCTAAGCCCGGAGTAATGGGGGAATCAGTCCGGAGTTGAGATTTCCTCCAGACAGCTAATCAGTTCTTGAAGTCGCTTACCCAGTGCCTCGACGTTTCTTCCGAAGTAGCGATAGAAAGCAAGCATTCCCGACTCCGCAGTGTCTGAAACAATTTTCGGCGCCAAGCAGGGTATCCCATAAGTGTCAGCGATCATCATTGCTGCAGCGCTTTCCATGTCGCAAATCACAGCTCCCGTTTCCCTGTGAATCCGGCGGCGCTGCACACCCCTTACCACCGGTCTCCTCACGGTGACACCCGCCCCCTCAATCTTCCAGCCTCTCTCAGATAATGGATCTATAAGCGATTCCGTAACCTTGAATTCGGTTCCACTTTCAAAGCGCCAAATCGCAGGGAAAACAAACTCTCCCAATTCAATTTCCGGGGACAATTGACCGGCCATTCCAGTAAAAAGCAGCAGCGAAGGCTTTTGCTTGTCGAAGGTCTTCTCAAGGGTTCGCAGCGTTCGATCCGTTCCGAGCCCGGTCACCAGTACAGGATAGTCCGTTTCTATCTCTTCGCTGAGGGCCTGCGCCTCCTTCTTGAGAGCACAAGCCAACAGCAGATTAGAGACCCAGTCCATCCCAACCTCCTATCCCGCTCGTGCCCTGCAAAACAACCGGAAACGCAAGATTGTTATTTTTGACAACAAAAGCCACGAGGCTTAAACTCCTTAGTCGATGACATCAGTATCCGAATTAACCCTCAGCCTAACACCCCGGTCCCGCCTGGATCTGATCGACATTCCAAGTCTGATCGAAGAACGTTATGGTGACGTTCTCTCCGGATATCCGAAAGCCGCGTACTACTCTTACCATACAACCGCAGGATATCTTGATCAGAACTTGTGTGCCCAGCTTGATTACAACTGCGATTCACTGCAGGACTTTGTTGGCTACTATCAAGGACTCTTCCCGCCTAACGCTGATTACCATCATGACCAACTGGATCTGAGATCAGAGTTGACGGCTGAACAGAAGCTCGAGGAACCTCGGAACGCGGATGCTCATCTTACGTTTATCAGTTCCGGGCTGGCAAACCTCGCGACTTACCCGAACGCGCCGGACGTTCCTGTGTACTTCATTGACCTCGACGGCATCAATGGAAAGAAGAAGCGTCTGCGTAGAACTACCGTGATCGGCTACAACCGGGAGGAATTGGTCGACCGTACCAGCATATCGGTCCCCGTTTCGAGACACGCAATCGACTCGGTGAACCTGCGGGATAAGGCTCTTGACCTGTCCAACCAGCTTCGCACAAGAGTAAAGAGACTTGGCATCAACAGAGGTAGGATTGACATCTCGTTGGATTCTCAGGAGCGACATGCGAGCTTGACCGTCAACGAGTATGAAACCATGCTCATGAAACATGACATGGTTGAGGTTCTGAGAAACCCTCTCAGGTTTATGGCAGAAAGGGGCAAACACGCTTTGCTCGACCTGCGTTCCATCCCGTCCAAGGTGAAAGGCTACGCAAGGTATGACCTGGTCCAGTTCATCAATGAGTTTATCGACTTCGCCGGTCTTTCCGATTCGATATTGGAGAACTTGATCCATCGCTTCATGGCATTTCCTGCATCGCGTCGGCTACGCATGAAAAGGTCGGTTAGCCTCCTGGTTCTGGATCAGGATGGCTCAGGCAGAGGGAACATCGTCGAAGGTACTTATCAAAGTCCCATATTGATCCAGTGGAAAGCCTCAAAGTCTCAGAGCCGAGTTTTGAAGGTTGATTTCATTCAGTTCCGGTGACCGGCGAGATCAGACGCAACGGTCATACGCAGCCCCGGAATTCCAGGGTCTATTGCTCAAACCGAAAGAACGGAAGTTCGAGTGCTCATTTGGGCAATACGCCCTCCAGACCGGGGGGTTGACAGCCAAGAGCCTTCCCCTGCCAAGAATCCCTCAGTTCCAGTTCATGAAGTATGGCCCGGTAGACCACTGGTTTGTTCTTTCTCCAATGGGGCCCCACCAAATGTTCTTCCGGCGTCCAGCCAAAGAGCCTCTGCACGACAGTTGCTGAATCCAAGTGTTCCAGAAAGCTGCAGATGAAGGTTACCCAGTCTTCAAACTCGAATAGCGGAAAGGGATGGGCTTTGAATTGCTTGGCCATCCGAGAACCTTTCACGAGGTGAAGGTGATGCAACTTAACAAACTGCACTCCCAATTCGTTCAGTACGGGTGCATAAGCCATCAGCTGCTCTCTCGACTCTCCCGGCAACCCGAGGATCACGTGCGAACAGATATCCAAACCTCTGCGCCTGGTGCGTGAAACGGCATCACGATAGCAAGCAAGATCGTGTCCCCGGTTTACCTTTGAAAGGGTGTCGTCAAAGATCGATTCAAGTCCATACTCCATGCAAACATAGTGGTGCCGGGCCAACCCTTCCAACATCTCCAACTTTTCTTCTTCAACGCAATCGGGCCGCGTTCCGACCGTCATTCCCACGATACGAGGATCAGCGTCAAAGGCTTGGAGATACAACTTTTGGAGTTCGTCTACAGGAGCGTAAGTGTTGGTGAAGCTCTGCCAATAGACAAGGAATCTCTCGGCCTTAAAGCGCTCTGAAAGGTAGGCAATTCCAGACGCGATCTGCGCTTCAACCGGCTCGACCGGGCCAGCGCTTTCTGGACGGAAACTATCATTGTTGCAGTAGGTACACCCTCCCCACGCTACCGTCCCGTCACGATTTGGGCAGGTAAATCCCCCATCGATGGAGATTTTGAACACCGGCGACCCAAACTTCTGTCTTAGCCATCGGCCAAACGAGTTAATGCGCAACATTCCTCGCACTTCAGTATCGCATAATGAAGCGGACCACTCGGTCAACCCACTTTTCGCACCCGATCAAACGAAGTTCGAAGTTCGAAGTCTAAGGCAAAACCACTAAGACACCAAGAGCACCAAGAAACACTGAGACTAGTAGGTTTGCCTTAGTGTCCTTAGTGCCTTGGTGGTTTGGATCGTCCGGTGTAACGAACTTCGCATCTCGAACCTGAAAGCAGAAGAAAATATTCGCGATTTCCTTTTTGCCCGGTGATCGGAGAAGGGGTCATTCCCAGGCAAAAGTATCCGAGGGCCTCAGCTGACTCACGGACCCTCTCCACAATCTCAAGCCGTTTTTCCTCGCTCCGGATGAGCCCACCGGGTTCCACCTCGACGCGTTCTGCTTCAAACTGAGGCTTCACCAATAGCAGCAGGAGAGGAACTCCGAGTTTACGGAGGGCCGGAAGAACTAACCGGAGGGAGATGAAGGAAAGATCCCCTGTCACCAGGTCGATCGTCTCGTCGAAATCCCCGGGTGAAAGATACCGGACGTTGCATCCATCTCTGACAACGACTCTGGGGTCTCGCTGTAGCTTCCAATCGAGCTGTCCTTTTCCAACGTCCACCGAGTAGACTCGCTCAGCACCATGCTTAAGCAGACAATCAGTAAAACCTCCTGTCGAAGCACCCAAGTCTAAACAAGCCGTCCCCTCGACGCTCAGAGAGAAATGGTCCAAGGCTGCTTCAAGCTTAAGACCGCCCCGGGACACGTATTTCTGCGGGCGATCGGTCAGCCGAATCTCAGCGTCGCGCGCAACCAGCGTCCCAGCCTTCTCAACCTTCTGCCCATCGACCAAAATGCTTCCGCTCATCAGCAAACCGAGCGCGGTCCGGCGATCGGCCGTCAGACCGCGTTCAACCAGAAGATCGTCAATTCGGCTCTTTGCCATAAGGATTCGAACGCTGCGCCGAGGCGACAACAGGGCCAGATGAAGGTTCTTAATACACGAGCAGCATCCCTCACCAATCGACACGGCCGGAATGGGAGGACTGCAGGCTTCTAGAAGCGCCGGATAGAAATGAAACGCGCGAGCTCTCGAAGAGCGACTCCTTTGTCACCGAGACACTCGATGGCAGCGATCGCTTCCTCAACAAGGCTGTGAACCGCTTCCCGACTTTTCTGCACCCCGTAAAGAGCAGGGTAAGTCGCCTTCTGCTCGACCATGTCTTTCCCAGGCGTCTTTCCCAATTCTTCCCGACTCCCTTCCATGTCAAGAATGTCGTCAACTATCTGAAAGGCCAAGCCGACTTTCAATCCGAATGTTTTCAGGCACTGCAGATATTTCTCGTCTGCCCTGGCAAGAACCGCTGAACAGAAGACGGAAGCCTCTATCAGTGCGCCTGTCTTTGAAGAATGGATATACTCGAGTTCCTTGGCCGAAAAAGGCTTACCCTCCGTGACAAGGTCAACAACCTGACCGGCGATCACTCCGCGCTGAGTTCCAATGGCCCGGCAAAGTCCGTTCAACACCTCGATCTTGGTAGCCGAAAAACCCACGTCCCCTGGAATCTCAGTCAAAAGCTGGAAAGCATGTGCCATCAGACCATTTCCTGCCAGAATGGCGATCCCTTCGCCGAAGACCTTATGACAAGTCAATCTTCCCCTTCGGTGGTCATCGTCGTCCATCGCCGGCAAGTCATCGTGAATCAGGGAATAGGTGTGTATCAGTTCCAAAGCACAGGCCAGCCGAACGGTCCTTTCAAAATCGCCCCCTACAGCTTCTCCCGCTGCCAAAGCGAGGATAGGTCTGACTCGCTTTCCACCAGCGAACACGCTATACCGCATTGCCCTGTGGATGACCTCAGGGTACTCATCCTCCGGTGGGAGGAATTTGTCGAGATGAGAGTCGACTGTAGCCCTTTGCGTCTCGAGGTAGGTGCCAATTTCGAAAGAATCCACCTGCTTAATCACCTTCCCTGGCTTGACCCGCAGGCTCAAACGCCTCCTCTGAAAGTTCACCGTCAGTTCGCTTCAGCAGAACCTCGACCCTTCTTTCTGCATCATTAAGTTTCTTTCCACAGAACCGAGAGATCTCCATCCCTTCTTCGAAGAGCTTGACCGATTGCTCCAGGGAAAGCTCCCCTTCCTCGAGCTTGGAAACGATCTCTTCAAGGCGTTTCAGCGCTGCTTCAAAATCTTTAAGCTCCATCGTCTTCCTCTTTTCTGGCCGAGAACTCACCTCTTGCAACTTTCACTTGGATCCGCTCTCCTTTAGAGACCTCCCGTGGATCTCGCACGATCGCTCCTGAATCGGACGTAACGATTGCATAGCCGCGGTCCAAAACCTGCTGTGGAGAGTACGCTCGTAGTCTCTCCGTCCAATTCTCGATCCCCTGCCGCTGTGTCTTCAACAGAAAAAGCGTCAGCTGGCGGAGATCCTTTTCATTCTGTTTCAGCGAGACTCTCCATCGCTCCATGACCGTTGGCAAGACCCCTGTCAATCTGAACCGCAATTCGTCAAGACGCTGGATCAACATTCGGACCCGACTTTCGGCGTCAATAAAGCCTCGTCTTCCAATGAGCGCCTGGTATTGAGCTTTGCGAGAGGCAAGCTGCAACGAGATCAGCTGCCGGCACTGTCGGCTCAGAGCTGTAACTCTGCTTAGGAGCTCTTCCCTTTGCCCCGACACAATCTCGGCGGCCGCCGATGGAGTCGGAGCCCTCAAATCGGCAACGAAATCCGCAATGGTGAAATCGATCTCGTGTCCCACCGCAGATATCACTGGCACGGCAGCATCGTAAATAGACCGGGCGACAACCTCTTCGTTGAAAGCCCACAAATCCTCCAGCGATCCTCCGCCCCTGCCTACGATGATCACATCGATGTCCGACCTCTTGCTCAAATACTCGATTCCCCCGGCAATCTCTGCTGCAGCACCCTCACCTTGTACCCTCGTTGGATACAGCAGGATGTTCACTCGATCATTACGGCGCCGAAGAACCCGTAAGATATCCTGAATCGCCGCACCACTCGAAGAGGTCACCACTCCCACCTTGGCGGGAAGTAATGGAAGCTCTTTCTTGTGAGCCGAATCGAACAAGCCTTCTCGCTCCAGCCGCGCCTTCAATTGTTCAAAGGCCAGTTGGAGAGCTCCTCGGCCCAAGGGTTCCATCTGCTCAACCATGAACTGGAGCTGGCCGCGAGGAGTGTAGACGGACGCAGATCCACGAACAACCACATCCATCCCGTCTTCAGGCTGGAACTTCAGGTAACGGGCCCGGAGCCGGAAACAGACTGCAGATAACTGTGAGGTTTCATCCTTGAGTGTGAAGTAGAGATGGCCCGAAGATGGGCGTCTCAGGTTGGAAATCTCGCCCTTTATCCATATGTCGCGGAATTTCGCTTGCAGCTCAGCCT
>JAUWTT010000620.1 GCA_030614585.1 Acidobacteriota bacterium | reverse complement strand
TGTCCCCGCTTGATCGAAACCCATCGACCTGTACACTGCTCAACCTCCACGGGCAGGTCGTCAAAGTAGTCACTGAGGGTACCTTCCAAAGCAGAAGCAGAGTGGGGCTGCTGATTAACCAGGCCGGCAAAATGAAGCAAGCGGAGTGGTTCCGGCAGGCCCGTTTCCTCTTTGAGAAGTGGCGTACCCAGACCGATCAGTGCAAACATGCACGGTGTCAGTTTATCTTCTTCACCATACTCAAACTGAACATGATAGCGATACTTTGACCAACAGCGATAGAAGAGTGAAAGTAGCCGATGATGAAACAGGTCGAGAAAATCCCGCACTCGGCTCTGGTCCTCGTCCATCCAAAGGATCTCCTCGGCATAAAAGGAGGGAAGCGGGGACGTTGAACCGTAAAGGCCCAGAAAAGTCGTAGTGATTCGAGAAAGCTCTTTCGCCTTGTCGGGTGAGGCAATCGATTCCAGATCGGCGACATCCGAGGCCGGAAATGCCATAGAAGTGTCCGGTCGAAACCGCAGGACTTCGTCAGAAGCCGGCCCCCCATAACCCACACGCGCAGCTTCTCGAGAACACAGTTCGAGCAGCCTCACCAGTTGAAAGAAAGAGAAACGCCTGGCTCTTGGGGCAAGTAACTCTGCTAAAGGACGACCCGGCGTCCGATCCTCATCGGCCACTCGAAAGTATCTCCTTTCTGGACTCCGTTTACGATCAGTCGACTGAACGAGTTGAGAGAAACATACAGCGCAAGGAACTCATTGAGAATGGAGGCGAAGAGGAACATGTCTCCCTCACCACTAAAGTGGCTTTCTTTCAAACCAAGCTTCGTCGTTATCCCGCGGACTGGGACCCCCTTGTAAAGGAGATCCTCAGAAACACTCTCAATATCGACAATTCCCTCCAGATGAAGCTGATTCGTCCTTCCAGCCTGCTGATTTTCGAGAGACTGGAAATTGTAGAGTTCCAGGATTCCTCTGAAAGCCGGAACGCTCGAGAGGGATGTGTAGTTCAGGGCCAGATGTGACAGAAGACGCCAGTGCAAGTCCCCTTCCAGCGGTGGTCTGATGCCGTGGGCAATTCTGGTGATGTTTCGAAAGCGAGCGAACTCGGGCGAAGTGTCGGTCGCAAGCTGGATATCTCCTACTCGGAGCTTATCGGCCAAAACCCGATTGGTGCAGGTTAGGTCAAAAACCACGATCTCGGTAGGGGGAATAGCAGTGACCTGCTCTGTATTCACGAACGAGACATAAACGTCGGTCCCTTCACTCGCAACGGCGTTGCGCAGACGTACGTCGTAGAAGACTTCGTCGCGGCTGGAAGCTGCGTGACCATGTTTGAAGGAATGGAAGGGCGAATACTTTCTCTTCTCGCTGGTTCCCTGTAACCACCCAGTCGCGCCGTCGACGGAGTAGACCTCAAGGTGCTGGGAATTAGCTGCCGCCGGCCGAATTCTGTACTCCGTTCTTTCATGGTCGATCCGAATCGGCTCCGATTCCATTTTGGTCAGGTTCACGACGGGTGTGCAATAGAGTCGGACCTCATCGGGAGAGACTTTGATCGAGCCATCAAAAGCGCGCGAGAAAACGAATCCGATCTCCAGACATTCTGTCCCATCACGGAGTCTCGGAGAATCCAACCCAACGAGATCGACAAAAAGGAACTTTTCGGGAAAGGAGAAATACTCCTGAAGTAATCGATAACCGTCAAAGGAAGTTCTTGGAAAAGGCAGTAGAGCTTCCTTTCGTTCGAATCCCACCGGACGTACGCAGCTGGGATCTAGCAAGACTTCGTCTGCCTGACTTCCGCGGCCAGTGGGCTTGATCCGGACTTTCTCTACCTGACGACAGAGCCCTGCATAGAGAGTCTCCCCAGCCTCACCAGCCAGGAAGAAGCGAAGTCTGTCAATACCCGATTGGGACAGGGAAAAACCAGGTTCCATGACCAGACGCAGTTTCAGTTCCGGCTGACCGCCTACCGGCGTCTGCAGCACTACCGACTCGATATGAAGAGGGTGGAGGTCTACGTCGAAACAGTTACGAAAACGACAGGAAGTCCCGTCCACCGAGACAGAGGCGACCTCGGCCCCTTTCAGGACGCGACTCGATTTTTTCACCATGCCTTTGGTCGGAAGGAATTCGATGAGCGATATGGGAGGAATTGGCCGCAGGTAATGAGGGAACAGCAGGTTCATCAGGGAGTGGGTCAGTTCAGGAAACTCGTCGTCGAGTTTCTGGCGGATTCGCCCGGTCAAAAATGCAAAACCCTCGAGCAACCTCTCTACATCCGGATCGCTTTCACTCTCAGCCAGGAAGTGGGCGGCTTCCGGATGGGCCTGGGCAAACTCCTTCCCCATTTCACGCAGAAAGGACAATTCGTCTTTGTAGTACTTGTTAAAGCTCAAAAAGGCCCTCCAAGACTATCCTGACCCGCCCCATTCGCCGGCAATCCTGTCGTGTCATCTACGCTGAGAACCGATGCCCTCGGAATCGGTGACGTCAGCGCTGGTCATGACCTGAGCATTACCGGACGGACTGACTTTTGTGCTGAAGAACGCTGAGATCCGTTCCTTCCCGGTCACGAGTTGCCCAGTGATGCCAAAGTGAAGATTGAGGCTGTCTTCAGAAGGCAGATGAGTGATCCTCACACGGCGCAGCCTGGGTTCAAACTTCTCAATCGA
>JAUWTT010000152.1 GCA_030614585.1 Acidobacteriota bacterium | reverse complement strand
CGATGTTACGCTACATTGCCGTCAACAGCTTCGCACTGATCGATCAGCTGGAAGTTGAGTTTCAGAAGGGCCTGAATCTGATTACCGGTGAAACAGGGTCCGGTAAGTCGATCCTGGTTGATGCCGTTGCACTGTTAACCGGGGAACGGGCCAGCCAGGAATCGATTCGCCAGGGACGATCCACTGCTAGGATTGAAGGGCTTTTTGAACTGTCTGAAGACCATCCTGTAAGAGCGTTACTTGCCAAACACGGCCTCAATTCGGGCGAATCAGAACTCGTGATTCGAAGAGAACTGACACGATCAGGCTCGAATCGAGTCTTCATTAACGGCAGCCTCACAACGCTGGGAGTTCTCTCCCGGATCGGGCTCCTGCTGGTAAACATCCATGGACAGAATTCACAGCAGCAGCTGCTTAAGCCCGCCCGGCATCTCGAGTACATCGACAGCTATGGCGACCACACCGATCTCGTGGAGTCGGTCTCGAGGCTTTACCAGGAACTGGAGAAGGGGCGTAGCGAGCTTCGTGAGGTTCAGCGATCGGAGCGAGACCAACTCCAGCGACAGGATCTGCTCCGATACCAGGTCAACGAGATCGAGAACTTAGCCCTGAAATTGGGCCTCGATCAAGAATTGGAAGAAGAGTCTACGCTACTCAGCACAGCCGAGCGTCGCCTTCAGGCAGCGCAGGAAGCTTATCAGCTGCTGTACGAGAAGGATGACTCGGCGTTGGCTCTTCTCGACCAGACGGTCCGTCGGCTGGAAGAGCTGAGTTCTCTTGATCCCGCAGTCGAAGAGTCCACGACCCAGCTGACTGAGATCCGCTATTCCGCCGAGGACGTTGCCTACAGAATCAGAAGTTATGTGGATACCGTCCAGTTTGATCCCGCCAGACTGGAACAGGTGCAGGAGCGCCTCGCAGAGTTGGAAAGGGTGAAGCGGAAATATGGGCCATCCCTTCAAGAGGTCCTCGACTACCACCGAGATGCTCAAGCTGAGCTCGAACGCTACGATAACCGGGATGCGGAGGCGGAGCGACTCACAAAGCAGATCGAAGAACTCTCGCGCCAATACGCCGAGGCGGCCGCGGAACTTTCCAGGGAGAGGAGGGCGAAGTCTAAAGCGCTCTGTCACTCGGTCATCCAGGAACTGGGAGAACTGGCGATGCAGAATACGGTCTTCGATGTCCACATCGAGACTGATCCAGAGAACGGTTCGGAGCAGGGAATAGACACAGCAGAGTTTCTTATCAGTCCCAACCTGGGTGAAGATCCGAGACCCCTGGTCAAGACCGCTTCGGGCGGAGAGCTCTCCAGGATCATGTTGGCACTGAAATCCGTCCTGAAGACAGATCTAGCTCTGAGCACGCTCATTTTTGACGAAGTGGATTCTGGAATTGGGGGTCGCACCGCCACCGTGTTGGGTGAAAAACTCTCCCGTCTCTCGAAAAGACAGCAAGTCTTCTGCGTGACCCACCTGCCTCAGATTGCGGCTTTCGCCGACCGCCATTTTCACGTCGGCAAGCGAGAGGAAGGCGAAAGAACCGTCATTGAAATCGCCGGTCTCACTCCTGAAGAACGGATTGAGGAATTGTCGAGAATGCTGGGGGGACGTGCGGTCACCGATACAACCCGGCGCCAGGCCGAGGAAATGCTCCAAGGTACGGGTGCAGTGCGGCAGACTTGAACCACAATCCCTACGATCTGGAATGGGGTACCTAACTTAGAATGCCGACCACGAAGGCACCAAGGACACCAAGAAACACCAGGACAATCAGGTTTGCCTTAGTGTCCTTAGTGTCCTTAGTGACTTAGTGGTTTGTATTATCCGGGGTTTGAGCAACAGACCTGTGAGCATCCGCGGCCTGGACAACCAGACAAGGAGGCCTGCCCGATCAGCCTTGTCTCATAGTTTCTTGCTAGAATGTGGGCACATCATGGCTACGACCTTTTTCATCGAAACCCATGGCTGCCAAATGAACGAGCACGACTCGGAGAGAATCAGCGGCGTGCTGTCTCATCGGGGCATGGTACCCGTTTCCACGCTCGAGGAAGCCGATCTTTATATCCTCAACACCTGCAGCGTGAGGGAGAAGGCGGCACAGAAAGTGTACAGTCGCCTGGGGCAGGTGAAGAGTCAGAAGACGAGGAACCCCGACTTCCTGATTGGAGTGGTCGGCTGTGTGGCCCAACAGGAGAGTGAAGAATTGGTGAAGAAAGCACCGTTTGTGGACATGGTCGTTGGGACGCACCTGTACCATTCCATCCCGGATCTTCTAGACGAATTGGAGCGCAGGAGCAATGAGTCGAAGCGCTCCAGCCTTGTAACCACCAGCTTTTTGAAGTTTTTCAGGCCTTCCGAGATATCGCAGGTTCGCCGCGCCAGCAAATTTCGCGCCGGCGTGACCATTATGGAAGGCTGCAACAAACACTGCGCTTTCTGTATCGTTCCGCACACGCGTGGCCCGGAGTACAGCAGACCCTCTGAAGCGGTTATCGAGGAGGTACGCCGTGCAGCCGAAGGCGGTTACGTGGAAATCCAGTTGCTGGGCCAGACCGTCAACAGCTATAAAGATCCCAGTCGCAAAGGCTACAAGTTTGCCGACTTGCTTGCCGACGTTGCCCAGGTTCAGGGAATTCGAAGGATACGGTTTACATCACCGCACCCTCGTCACTTTACAGACGATGTGCTCGCGGTGATCGCCCAGAATGAAACCGTCTGCAATCAAGTCCATTTGCCGGTTCAGTCAGGCTCTGACAGCATTTTGCGTCGAATGCGCCGGCAACACGATCGCGACTGGTACCTTGCACTGGTCGATAAACTGGTTGCTACCGGCCGCGAAATAGCACTATCTACTGATATAATTGTTGGGTTTCCAGGGGAAACCGAAGCCGAGTTCGAGGAGACTTTGACGCTCGTTCAAGCGGTTCGCTACGAGCAGATGTTTTCGTTTAAGTATTCGCCGCGGCCCTCGACGGAGGCTTTTGCCTGGGAGGACGATGTAGCAGAGGAAACCAAAGCTCGTCGCCTTTCCAAGCTTCAGCGTCTGCAGCGCGAGATACAGCTCGAGATCCACGATCAGCGATATCTCAACGGCAACTTTGAGGTTCTGGCCGAGGGAACTGCGCGCGACGGCGTTCGTAAATTTGGTAGGACGACAACGAATAAAGTCGTCAACTTTTTTGGAACTCAGGCACCCGGAGACTTTGTTACGATCCAGGTAGTAGCCGTTGGACCGAACAGTCTGCAGGGCGAAGAAATCAAGCTCTCAGCAGGCGCTGAAAGCAGGAGGCAATATGGAGCGCGAGTTTAAGATCAAAGGGCTCATGATGGATCCCATCACGAACTCACCAATCGTTATTCTCCAGGACGTCGAAAAGAACACATTACTTCCTATTTGGGTAGGGATTTTTGAAGCCAACGCGATCGCGCTGCAGATTGAACGCATCGATACTCCGCGCCCGATGACTCACGATCTTCTCAAGAATGTGCTTCTGCACCTGGATGCCGAAGTCCAGAAGATTGTTGTCACTCACCTCAAGGACAACACCTTTTACGCCAGTATCCATCTTGTATTCGATGGGGAGCCGCTTGCTGTCGATAGTCGCCCGAGCGATGCCATTGCGTTAGCACTAAGAGCGGATGCTCCGATCTTCGTAACCGAGGACGTCATTCAGAACAGCCGGAACCTCACTCTCGACAAAGCCAAACTTGACCCGGAAGAGGTCAAGGAGTGGCTCGAGAACCTTCGACCGGAGGATCTGGGCAAATACGAGATGTAGGAATCCTTTGTTGTTAGCCGCTTACAACTAATCCTATAAGGTTCAATATCAAGCACTAAAGAAGACCAAAGGTTCTCGAAGAAGACTGATAACTTAACATAATATTTCTTATGCGACGTTCCAGATATCGAGTTCTCGGGCCTCCTTCCCCGCTTTCCTGGTTAAGGATTCCCCGCGCCCCTCCCCTGCCGCGGCACACGGCGCCGTACCCCCCTTGCCCTTCTAAATCCTAAGTTCGAAATTCGAAACAGATCTCAAGATCAGGCACCGGTTAATGCAGGCTGCCTGGGGTGGGCATCTATTTGTTGGAGCGCGGCTTGTGATGGGAGGCGCGGCCTGCACACTTCTTTAGGAAATCGGCGGGAGATCACTGCATGTGACAGTCGAGTCGAACCCAACTCGCTTATGGGCACCGTCACAAAAAGGTTTGTTTTCAGATGCCCCGCAGCGGCAGAG
Source organism: Acidobacteriota bacterium (assembly GCA_030614585.1). GTDB lineage: Bacteria > Acidobacteriota > UBA6911 > RPQK01 > JAPXNP01 > JAUWTT01. Next base: position 4,092 of record JAUWTT010000152.1, on the reverse strand, counting down.
GGCCACCTGCGAACGGCCACCGAGGCCAAAGGGGTTACCCGCTGCGTCTTTCAATTCAAGGTCGCCACGGACAATGAGAGGGCCGTTTGGGGCGCATTTGATTTCACATTTCGCCATTTTCCGCCTCAGGTCTCTTGTTTGCTTGAGTGTTTGGAGTGTCAAGGTTTGGGAATATGGCCCTTTTCGACAAGGTAGTTTTCGAGCTCCAGGATGTTCTCCTTAAACTGGGGGAACTCATCCAAAGCTACTGTCACTCCCTTCTTAGTCGGCTTCCACTCCCCTTCATCATCCTCATAGTAAATCCTGACATCGGCGTAGCTTTTCCCTTTGAATTCGCTCAGGGAAAACACGATCCTCTCGTTCCTGCCTTTGTCCATCTCAACCACAACTTCTGTCATACCCTGATTCCTTTCTTTCGTGATCTTTGAACCTCACAGCACTCTTCCTGGAAACGAAACGCTCAGGCTGGAGGATAAATACCGGAGTAAGAATTTACACAATGTCCTTAGTGTGGATCAAGTTCGCCCAATCTCTGCAGGGCGTAGATGGCTGCGCCCTGACAGACTACGTCTTCGCGAAGCGAGCTCAGGAAGAAACGTTCAGAGCAGGATGTCCTGAAGGGCGGGAAGACTCTGGGCAGGGTCTCGTGGCGAATCTTGGAGAGATACTCCGCGTTGTCGTTCATGACGCCTCCACCGAAAATGAGGGTATCCGGGGAAAAGAGGTTAATCGCAGGCGCCAGAGCCTGGGCCATGTAGCCGGCAGCCGCGCTGCAAACCCGGTCTGCGAGAGCGTCGCCCGCCTTGAAATCACTCATTATGAGTCTCGCGGTGGTCCTTTCACCAATAATTCGGTGGGCAAGGTTCTCGAGGCCGGGGCCCGAACAGAGCGTCTCCAGGCACCCATGATTGCCGCAGGGACATTCAGGTCCTTCGGGTTCGACGACAATGTGTCCAATTTCGGCCTCACCCAGGTTACCGAGTTCGACGAGCTTTCCACGATGCACGACTCCTCCGCCAATTCCGGTTCCAATGGTCACGTATAAGAGTGTATCCGCCGGTTTAGGAACCGCAAACCGATATTCTGCCAACGCCGCCAGGTTACAGTCGTTCTCTATGAAGACCGGGACGCGGAAGGCATCGGTGAGAAAACTCTGTGCGTGCACCTGATCCCAACCTGTTTCGTGATAGCAGAGGGTGGGAGAGCCGAGTGACCGGTCAACCGTGCCACCAAATCCCTGGCTGACAGCCGCTAATGTTGTGTCTCGTGAAAGATCCTTCCCCATGCGGCGCAACTGGTGCATGGTTACCTCCGCGGTCTGGCCGGAGCTACGCATTTCGATCCGGCGATCCAGGAGTTCTCCGGACAGATCGGCCAGAGCTGCTACGAGTTTCGTGCCACCACTTTCTAAACAGAGAATCTTCATTCCGCTTGCTTCCCCCTCGATATTCCTGACTGCGCCCGCCTATGGTATAAGAATCCTGGTTCTGCAAGCACTTGAAATCTGCTGCAGGTGGCAAGAGCCATGCGAAAACTGGGTTGGCTTTCCTGAAGGCCACCCGGTAGGCGCTAGAAGAGGCTTTGCTGGTTTTGTGACTTTCAACCGAACCTCGAAAGGAAGACAATGGAACCGGAGCAATTTGTTCGAGAGTATAAGAAAAGGAGTTTGGAGACGCTCCAAGCGATATCGGATCCACCGATAGTCCACTTGATCGAGCTCCTGGCTGAGGCAAGAAGAAGTGGCAACCAGATCTTCCTTTGTGGGAATGGTGGAAGCGCCGCGACGGCGAGCCACCTGGCCAATGATCTGGGAAAAGGAGCTTCACTGAATGCAGAGACCCGCTTCCGCGTTCTATCTCTGACTGACAACCTGCCGTGGCTCACCGCGCTGGCCAACGACTGCGGCTACTCAAGTGTTTTCGTGGAACAACTCAAAAACTTTGCGAAACCGGATGATCTGTTGATTGCCATAAGCGGAAGTGGAAATTCACCCAATGTGATCGAAGCTGTTACCTGGGCAAATCAAAACGATCTGATCACAGTCGGCCTTACTGGCAGGCCCGGTGGTGAACTGGGCAAAATTGCGCAACATCCGGTGTTCGCGGAATCTCATCATATGGGGAGAATCGAAGAGGCTCACTTCCTGATCCAACATTTGGTCGCCTATTCCTTTATGGAGGACTTGTGATCCACCGCTCCGTGCGGACCAGGCGTCGATTCTTTTCGAGAGATCTCTCGGCCATCGTGCTATAATCCCGCCCGATTCATGACTGAATAGCTTCGGGAGGAGGGAGTCTATGTCTGCTGCAATGCTTTCCGGTTTTTACAGCGTCTTTATCTTTGGAATCGTCGTCGCCTTCCTGGGCAGCATAAAGCTTAAGTTGGCACCACGGATTGGAGCTGACGATGCCCAGTTTGGGAAGATCGTAGCTGCGCTGCAGTGGACGATGGTGGTAATGGCCATCCTTGCAGGGCTCCTGCTCGATACCCTGGGATTTCGGGTCATCGTCATAGCGGGTGCTCTGCTTTCTGCGCTCGCCATCTTTCTGATTGGCCGGGGTAAGACCATCGGCTCCGTCATAGCAGCTTGTCTTCTCCTGGGAATCGCCGGACAGTTTGTCAACGTAGCGGGCAACACCCTTAACCCGATGTTGTTCGACGACCTCTCCGCAGGAAGCAACCTGGGGACTGCTTTCTTCGGCCTTGGGGCTCTGTTGATTCCAATTCTGACCGCCTTCCTCTTTACTCGGATGGGCTATGGCAACTCGTTGACCATTGTGGGCCTGGTCTGTCTCCCAGCTGTCCTCTTCGCCCTATTTGGTACTTTCCCGACAACCGGGGGTGGATCATTCAGTGCGGATGTCGCTCTAGGACTTCTCGCAAACCACATAACCTGGCTGGCCGCACTCACACTGTTCTGTTATATCGGGCTGGAAGTGTCGATGGCGGTGTGGATCACGAGCTACGCGTCCGAACTCGGAGCGAATGAGAACCAGGCTTCGAAGATGCTCTCGCTGTTCTTTGTGGCAATGATGATCGGTCGGCTCGTGGTAGGCCTGCAAGACAGAGTCACCGGGATTAATCTCACTCCGATAGGTGGTTACGTGCTGGCAGGCGCCGCATTGATCGCCGCTGTTGCCATCACGATGATGATGCGCGCCAAGAGCTTGGGCGCCGCAAGGAAAGCCGTGCTGCTGGCAGGAGCCGTATTCGCCCCGATCTTTCCTACCACCATTGGTGTCGCCTTCCAGCATTTCGAAGAAGCTCAGCGCGGGACGCTGTTCGGCGTAATCTTCGCGATCGGACTCATCGGCGCCAGCACGATCCCTGCCTGGATTGGATCCCTGGCCAAGGGTAAGAGTGTTGCCTCCGGTCTGAATATCCTACGGGTCACCGCTATTGCTTTGGCGATTATTGCCGCACTGCTTGGTGCCGCTCCACTTTTCTAGTCGGCTAGGATCAGCAGTAGCCACTTTGTGAGAAGCGCGGACTAACGGGCGTGTTGCAGAAATTGGTCGCACGCCCCGAGGCAAGTACCAAGCACCAAGTACCAAATCCCAAACAACGTCAATTCAACAAACTCAGTATCTCGACTTCCACAGAGCTTTTAACCACCTATATGTCAGTAAGTTAGACGGTTCCTGCAAGCGAGTTTGAAGTGTGGGTTTAATTGGAATTGATTCTTGGAATTTGGGAAGCCTCTTCCCCTGCCCTGCCGCCAGTAGATAGAATCGGAAAACATATCCCAGCTTCACGACGCCGTGCATATTGCACGTGTAAAGTGGGACATAAATGTTATTTAGAGTTGACAAATTGTCGAAAATGTCGAAAATAGTCGTCTATTGTCAGGTTGAATGTGCATTATTGCGCAGTCTCGAGTAACACAATTAAGCACACATAAAGGAAGGGTACTTAGGCATGGACGCAAAAGAAATAGTTCAGTGGATAAAGGATCGCGAAATTGTGGCGGTCGATCTCAGGTTTTGTGATCTTCCCGGACTTTGGCAGCATTTCACATGTATGCCGCGGCTGTTGACGGAAGAGAGCTTCGAAGAAGGGTTTGGTTTCGACGGGTCAAGTATTCGTGGGTTT
>JAUWTT010000082.1 GCA_030614585.1 Acidobacteriota bacterium | reverse complement strand
GCTTCCCTTCGTCGTGAGCTTTGTCGTAAGCCTTGTCGATTCGTCCACCCGGATTTCGACAAAGTTCGCGATTAGGTTCACGACAAAGAATGATAGATGCCGGACCTGTCCTCCGTAGCTCGCAGAGCGAAGGAGGATGCCGGACCGATTCCCTTCGTCGTGAGCTTTGTCGTAAGCCTTGTCGATTCGTCCACCCGGATTTCGACAAAGTTCGCGATCAAGTTCACGACAAAGAATGTTAGATGCCAGACCTGTCCTCCATAGCTCGCAGAGCGAAGGAGGATGCCAGATGCCAGATGCCAGATGCCAGATGCCAGATGCCAGATGCCAGATGCCAGATGCCAGATGCCAGTATGGATTATGTCCCCGGGCCCTGAAAGAACCCGGCTTCGTACGACGAAGGTCGAACAGAGAGTTTCTTCAAGTAGACGATTCCAGCGGTTTCCATCCATCGGAACTCACTACCATGACACCACGGTCACCGAGAATCACTTCGGAACCATGAGGTCCCGCAGCTTCGTCCCAGGTTTCAGGTCACTCCCACTCAATGGTACCGGGAGGCTTGGACGTGAGGTCCAGCGAAAGGCCGGAGATCCCAGACAAGGGCAGGATGCTCTCCTGAAGCTCACGGACAAGAGTTGGAGGGAGTTGAGCAGCTGATGCTGTCATCGCTCTTTCCGAGTGAACCGGGCGGATGATACAGAGTTCCTCTCCTTTTCCATCAATTTCAAGCGGCGCCAATACAGTGGGGCACTGCCAGATGCTGTCGTATATTCCGTGCCGTTTCAATCCGTCCATCACCAAGTGATCGACCTCGCGCAGCAGTTCGAGCCGCTCGCTTGTAATGCATGCGGAAAGAGCCTTGAATGAGCCTGGGGTCCCAGGGCCGAGGTTCCAAACGCAACGGTTAATACCTTTCGCGGTCTTTAGAATCGTGCCTGCAGCCTCCAACAACTGCGTCCATTCCATATCACCGCTCAGCATCACCGGATGTTCGTAGGATCGCAAATCTGCCTTCACACCAACCGACTTGATCGGGAGCACTTGTGCGTCGATTCCAAATCTGGCTCCTTCCTCGGCCACCGTTTCTGAGAGTGAGTCAAGATTCGCTATCGGTTCTTGTCCGGAGGAACAGAGTAATCTCACTCCGAGACCGGGACCCGGGAAAGGATGGCGCCAGACCAGATCTTTCGGAATCCCCAGCTTTTCACCCAGTTCTCGAACTTCCACCTTGTAAAGTTCGCTCAGGGGTTCTACAACCTTCCCCTCCTCGATCATTCTGCTGATAATCGGCACCCGATTATGATGGGTCTTGATTGTGTCGGCACGTTTAGTGCCCCCGGTTTCAATCGTATCCGGGTAAATCGTACCCTGCCCAAGGAGATGATCCTCGATCCCGAGTCTTTTTGCTTCCCGCTCAAACACATCTATGAATGTGTTGCCAATAATGGCCCGCTTCTTTTCCGGATCCACCTCATCACCGAGGGCTTCCAAAAAGTCTTCCGTCGCGTCAACGAAATGGAGGTTCTCGGAAAGCCCCAGCTCCTTGAACATTTCGAGAACACTCTGGCTCTCAGACTTTCTCATCAGGCCATTGTCGATGTGGAGAAGACGAAGCCTGTCAGCCCCAAGGGCCATCCCGAACAGTTTTGCAGCCACAGTCGAGTCAACTCCTCCGGAGGCGAGCAAGAAGACTGAACGATCTTCTACCTGACGTCGAATACGGTCCAGTTCCTCTTCGATGTAGCCTCCCATGGCCCAGGTGGGCTCGCAGCCACATATGTTGATAACAAAGTTGGCGATCATTGCGTCGCCGTGGACCGTGTTGTCTACCTCAGGGTGAAACTGGAACCCGTATCGACGGTGTTTGTCCGAACCGATGGCAGCGTAGCGATGGATCTTCCCCGTCTCACCGAGCATCGTGTAGCCTAATTCCTCGAAGTCGGGACCGATATCGGCCACCGAGTCGAAGTGACTCATCCACACACGTTCTACTGGCCCAAGGCCTTCGAACAGGGGATGCTCGCGAACCAGATGCATGTCTGATTGGGCCCACTCGCGGCCACCGTGAACCACCGTGCCGCCATAGTGTTTCGCCATCTCCTGATGACCAAAACACAATCCCAGGATGGGAACTTCCAAATCATAGATCTCTTTGTTGTATCTAGACTCATCCCCTTGGGAGGACAGGGCCGGGCTTCCCGAAATGATAATCCCTTTGTACCTTCGGAGATCCTCCGTGGAGTCTTCGGGCTGCCTGATCTCCGCCAGGACATGATGGCGGCGAACTTTGGTGGCGATAAGATGGGCGTACTGCCCACCAAAATCTATGACAGCGACGGCGTCGTGTTCCATGGTTTGCACCTCGATTAATCAACGGAAGATTCCAGGAGCCTCCGCAATGAAGCACCCAAGTTTTCACGGAACCGCGATCTTGTCAATTCTGGGAGGAAGACACAGAACAGGGAGAATCGTGAATCCACCACCAAGACACCAAGGACACTAAGGAATCCTGAGATCAATCGGGTTGCCTTGGTGTTCTTCGTGCCTTAGTGGTAGATGACTTGCAGGGCCTCAGGGCTAGCGAATTACCCCTTTTTCACCGAAGTAGCCACGCCAGGCAGTGTTGAGCAGGTCTTCGCTAAGATGAACCGATTGGTTCCGATAGTTGCAGATGTCACGGCAGCGCTCAATCAAGTCTCGCGGTTCACTACCGCGGAGCGGGCGCCCTTCCTCATTGTAGCGACTGAAGAGTCTTTCCAGCATCCCTTCCGGCACAGTCAGTCCCAGCCCGGCGGCATACCGTTTAAAGATCTGAGCATATTGATCCGGCGACATGTAACCCAGATAAAGCCGATAACCCATGCGCCGCAAGAACGCTGCATCCATGATCTTTTCCGGATCAAGGTTAGTGGAGAGGATCAGCATCTGCTTGAACGGAACCGGAACCTGCTGGCCTGTCTGCAATGTCAGATAGTCGACATGGCGTTCCAGTGGCAACACCCAGCGATGCAGAATCTCCAGCGGGTCGGCTCGTTGACACCCGAAGTCATCAATCAGGAATGTCCCACCGTTGGCTTTCAAATGCATCGGGGCTTCGTAATAGCGAAGAACTGGATGGAAAGCTAAATCCAGGGCCTCAATTCTTAATTCCCCGGCCACCACAACGAAGGGGCGACGGATTTTCACCCATCTCCGATCAAATCGCAGGCCATTGCTGGAATCAGAGCCATCTTCGACAACCTGATGACACTGTGGATCAAAAAGCTTGATGATGTCGCGCCCGATTCCAAGGCAGTATGGAATCCAAAGGTCACCTTTGACAGCATTGTGGACCAAGTGCCCAACGCTCGTTTTCCCGTTTCCGGGCGGTCCCCAGAGAAAGAGACTTCTTCCTGACGACCGAGCTAAACCGGCGACCTCGACAGCGTTGGGAGGCAAAACCAGTTCATCGATCGCCTTTGAAACCTCATCCGGCTCAATCTTTGGCATCTTGGCAAGCTGCGCCTCCAGCATTGTTGAGTAGTCCTCAACCGTAACCGGAGCGGGCCCAAGGTAGCCTGAGGCCCTCATAGCTTCGGCCCCCCGTCTTCGGCCCTGCTCAGTCACCCGCATCTTGAAAGACAAGGTCCCTGCCTGGCCAACGATCTCAACCGAAGCGACGTTTTGCAACTGATCCACCAGACCATTCACGATTCGGAGAGGAAGGCCAACCTGTTTGGCTACCCAATCAACCGTGAAACCTCTCACCGTGCAGACCGTTCTCAGCACCAGATCCTCCAAGTCCTCCCTGGGAATTCCTGTGTCTTCGAGTTCCTTGGGTTCCTTGGGAACGATTTCGTCCGCATGATGCGGAACTGCTTCCGGCCTGTAAAGCGAATTATTCTCCGAGCTATTTTCTCTGATATCCACGCGACCCCCTAATAAGCATCTTCCTTAAATCGCAGTTTCCTTAATGATAGCTGATTATGAAACAACAAAGCGGCTGCCGGAAGTGATTTCGATTACGCTGAAAGCTGCAATCAGGGATTACCTGCCGGTACACTCCCAAAACGGCCAACGGGAAGGCTGCCCAAATGGCAACCCACTGTAATCCAAAGTTCGAAGTTCGAACTTCGAACTTGTACTGGTCTTCCCTGTGCTACGAGCTCGTCATTCCCAAGGACCATGGAAAGCGAGAACCGGACAGGGGGCGGTTCGAACCACTCTTTCAGTGGTACTACCCAGCAGAGCGTGGTCGAGTCGTGAGAGCCCTTGAGTTCCCATGATGATCAAATCGATATCCCTCTCCCTGGCGTGTTCAACAATTTCACCTTCCGCTTTCCCATCGGCATCCCCCACCTGTACATTCAGACTGAAACCACCATGGGCCTCTTCGCCAAGGGCTTCGGTAACGGCTTTCCGTGCTGAAGACACAACCTCCGGCAACTCACTGCGGACACTTGCTTTCCAGAACTTGTCAAAAGGGGGAAGAACGATCTGTTCGACCACGTAAAAGACTTCTAAACTCGCTTGATACACCTGAGAGAATTGCTGCCCCCGTTTTACCGCATTTTTCGATGCCCGGGAGAAGTCAAAGGCAGCCAGGATTTTCTGATATACGGGTCGGTCTCGGTAGCCGTCACGATGATCAGCAACCGTCAGAACCGGACAGCTTGCATGGCGCACCACCTTCTCGGCAACACTACCCAGGAAGAACTGCGCTAGAGCTGAGCGCCCGTGAGTTCCCATGACCACCATGTCGATCTCATGGTCGTCAGCGAACTCCAGGATCCCTAAGGCAGCTGAGATATTTCGCGCCATCGCAGTATCGACGAGCTCAGAGGCATCGATGACCTCCGGCAACTCCTCTAACTGCTTCTCCACATACAACTCATACTTTCCCTTGTCGAAGAACTGAAATTCGGGGCTGCTGGTGTCATCACCAAAAGGAGTTCGAACGTGAAGAATCGTCACCTTGCCGCCAAATCTCCGCGAGATCTCCAGTGCATGCGGCAAAGCCCGTTCGGCTGATTTAGAAAAGTCAGTAGGGAATAAGATATTTTGCACTTCCATGGAGTCCTCCCTCAAACAATTATCGCCGCACTAGAGTCCTGTTGCTTTCTGTCTAGCCCGGTGAAGTTCGAAGCCAATTCCCATCAAAGAACAATTGTACCCGGCCGCCTCGAGACAACTCCTGCCGTGTGAGGCTGTCTGGCCTGGATTCCTCTCACTCATAAGATTCTCTCCTCTAGCTCCAAAAGAGTCGGAGGATCGACCCCACCATTCTATGACAGTAGAGGATAATTACCGAAGAGAATTCCACCAAGAATCAAGGGGCTTCCTTTGGAGTGCGGAGGCGTGAGCTTACGCTTTCGATTGAGGAAACGGGAAATCGGTCACAGGCCTGCCACTTGGCATACACCTCTCCGATCGGCTGCTCTTTGTTTAAAGATAATTCGTGAGGAGACGTAGCAGGCAGCGCTAAAGGGCGTCTCCGTTAAGGAAACGGCCATTAGTATCGCGGTCGCCATCGCCGTTATCTGGGTGATTCTTCGAAACAGAGTCTGTCAGCAGTCGGTCGGAGCTGAGCAGCAGATCTCCTTCGGCCAACTTCTCGACTCCACTGGCCGTAATGGCTAGCTGCCCATTCTCGAGACGCTGAATCCACCCTTTCTCCTTCAAATACCAAACGTGAAACTCCAGATGCTCCGTAGGGCAACCCAACATGTTCTGAAGGTGTATGTTGCCCATCCCCGGCTTATCCACATCCTGGCGCCGAGCTACGTAAAGAAGAGAAAGGATGCCTTGGAAGATTCGTTTGTCAGACTCGTGGCTGTCACTTGCGGATTCCTGATCGAAGACCTGCCAATGTAACTCTTTTACCTCAGCATGCTTCACATCGTAAGCCGCACGTTTCTCGGAATCAGCAAGTATCTCGTAGGCTTTCTTCAGATCAGAGAACCTCTCGGAATTGCCGGAAATGGGGTTGTCAGGATGAAACCGCTTGGCCAGCATCCGGTAGACCTTCTCGATCGTGTCATGATCGGCGCTAGAGCTCAGTTGCAGTGTCTCGTAGTAGTCTTCGAAGCCAACAGCGTTCACAATGTATCTCCTCGTGTCTTCAGAGGCCCCGTCGTTCTAAGCTTCGCGAGTAGGGTTGAGACCATGCAGGCCCGGTCCGACAAGAAACGAGCCTCAACATGAAGCCAAAACCAAGATCACGTGTGCAGGTAGATCCTCAGAACGGCACCGGTAGCCTTGGAGTTCGCCTCGATTATAGACTCTTTCGCTGACCTAAGTTGTGCGCGGTAATACAGAGGGAACCTTCGGCCGTGCTCTTCCCGGGCGAGGTAATTCAGGGCGTTTCTGGCGAATCTGACTCACGTGCGTCAAACAACATGACTCCCCCAACGCCATCTTTCTCGTAGGAAAGAGCCAGTTGCGTCGCCACAAAGCCGATCCTGTTCACGGCCCCGAATTGCTCCAAGTAGCGGGTCTCTACAGCCATGAGCGGTTCCGGACAGGCCATACGAGTTGCCCCTGCAGGCCCTACCGAAACGTCCCCCGGCATCTCTCCCTGCTCCACTGAGGCAAAGTAGTTATTGCAGCCGCTCTTTCCGCTGAAACGGCCTTCTTGATAGGAAAGAGTCACTTCGGGCTCGGCTGGCGCAGTTTCATCAATAGCCCAGGCGCGTAACACCCACTCCGTACCTCCGATCGTCTCAAGCGAAAACCTGCTGGGCTCTTCTGAAGAAGGAACCTCAGTCAAGCCGCCTCCCGACGACAGTTTCCATCCCACCGTGGCCAGTTCCCCGGGGCAACAAGCAGCATCAGTGGGGCCGGACCGCAGGACGTCCAAAAGGATCTCCCCATCATCAATCTTCGCCCCTCGCACCTGAACACGGTCTCCAACCAGTTGGGTAGCAACGTTATCCAGCTTTCCGCCCTTGCTTTCGACAACGGCCAGATAAAGGTAGGTGCCGGAACCACCCGAGCTTTCGCTCAGCAAGACAACCGTCTCGTCGCTCCCATCGCCGTCAAGATCCCCATGCATCATGAAATCCCCGACGAAGTGGACCTCCGGCCTCGATGCACCCCCCTCTTCGAACGGCTCTCCCTTCCACGTTCCGTTAACCAGGGCGACCGGCTCTTCCTGACCTTCGAACCCACGATAGCCGGCGTTCCTCAGTTCGTCCAGAGTGGGAATGGCTTCGCTACCGGATGCACCGATGCCAGCCTCCTCCTCATTCGACCCTGCCGGACCACCGGCCGACTGGCAGGCAAGCGCTAAAGCAACAATAACCAAGACAATAAGCGGCTAGAGAAAGTCGTTTCGCTTCGCCACAACACCTCCGAGCTTTCATGCGGCCAACCAGTGTACACGGGGTATTCCATCCACAACGCATCACAAATCAGTTGAGCTCAATATAGCACCCGCCCAGAGTTGATTCCATGGTAAGGCGCAAAGGGCGCAAAGGAAGAGGTTGAGTTCCTGGACACAAACATCGCTGCCACCCCGAAACCCTTGGCGAACTTAGCGGACTTTGCGTGAAACCAATCCACCTCACACCAAGGCGCAAAGGACGCAAAGGAAGAAAGGAATCACCAGGAAGACGCTACTGCCTCGAGGGCCGAATCCGAGATTACGCTCAGGTTCTCCGGAAGCATCTTCTCCGCGATTTCCAGAGGAAGAGGCTCCCAGTCGCCGTTAATTGGATCGACGATCGTGCCCCCGATATCGGCACTTGCCAACAGATCAGGGATATCGAAACTCCTGAGGGCGCCGAAGGCAAAGTAGTGAAATGGAATCTCTCGATCCAGTATCTCGCCGGGGTCTTCATGCTCTGACCACAAGGTAAACGACCTTTGCATCGAGTCTGGCCGGTCAATGTAATGGCGGTAGCTAAGGAAACAGTCCCGCAGCACAAACGAGGTCAGCGGAGAATCTGCAAGTTGTGCATACTGTGCCAAAACATAGGTCGCAGCCAGGGAGGCATTGTCTCCCCTCCCATAGAGGACAACAGGTATCCCTTCGAACTGGTCAGTTCTCAAGAGAGCGTCGAGAACTATTCGTATGTCCCAAGCCTGCCGCCAGACGAAATTCTCGCCCAGTAACAGGCTCACAGCGGACACCCATCCCATCTCCTCGACAGACAACTCTCCGATGCCCCGAGGATCGATCCCGCACACGGCCCACCCTTTCGCCACGGCCTGATTAACGAGCGGATCGTGAAGCGACGCCTCCTTTCCCCGATCGTCAACGACCAACAACAGGCCCTCGGGATCAGAAAGTGAATGAAGGAATCCTGGTATCAGCAAACCACTCTCTGTGCTGACCTCCAAGCGCTGAACCTCCGTCTCTTGAAGTTTGATCGAAGTGGCAGGAGCCAGGGGTAGAGCGCCAAAGACCTGATCTAGAGACGCAGGTGGGCCCTCCGACGGGAGGTCCTGTGCACGTTCCTTCACTAATCTGACCATGCCCGGGCCGGCCGGCTGGTTCTCCGCGCCTGGAAAACAGCTGAGCTCAGGAGAATCCCAGGGCAGAGGCTCCGTTTCGGGCTCCGGATAAGGGGCACCGTCACCACGGTTCATCATCCATTTCAGAAACCATCCATACGCAGCTTCACGTTTCTTCTTCTGATAACCGTGCCCAGTCGAGGAATCCTCAAAAAAGCCAATCCCCGTCTCTTTCCCAAAAGCTCGGTAGAGGCTCTTACCGTACGCGAACACGTTACGCACCCCGCCTACCGGAAAACTTTGATCTTCAGATGCAGCAATGATCAGTAGTGGTTTTGGAGCGACAGCCGCGAGGAGTTCGTGATTATTCGCATAACGAATGAGGTTGGGAACGAAATGGCAGTGCTCGTTGGCCTTATACCAGTCCAAGGGGCGGCAGACGCGAACCTGCTCCAGAAAGTCACTGGTCCCCACCACCGGCACAGCTACGGAGATTCGATCATCCAGGGCAGCAACCATCCAGCTGTTGTACCCGCCGCCCGAGGCACCCGTAATGCCTATTCGGCGGGAATCGACCTCCTTTCGAGAGAGGAGGTACTCAATCGCACACCGGGTTTCGTAAACGGCAAAGCCCTGTTGGGAAACTCCCACGAGGAGGGCAGAGGTGCGCCGATGATCCCGCCATGAAATCCCGCGTTCTCCCTGCCCAAAGGGATCGAACGACAACACCACGAATCCCAGCCGGGCCATGTTGATGCAGAACGCTTGAAAGTTGGGCCGAGCCTTACTGTCAGGGAGCCAGTGACCGGGATAAAAGATAATACTCGGGGCCGGCCGGGCGACTCTTGCAGGGAGGTACAGATGGGCCGGAACGAGCGTGTCCGGCAGCGTCTGGTAAACCAGCTTCTCAATCCTGTAGCCCTCACCCTGATTGACGCCTACCGTCCTGGCTTTCCGGTCAGGCGGCCATGGAAACTGGCCAAGGCCAAGCGACTCCCACAGACGAGACTGCAAGTCGGCTCGGAGTTCCGAAGCTTCCTCAGGGGTTGAAGCATGCGTGATCCGCTCCAGGCTGTCTGCGGCTCGAGACTCCAGATTGTCCAGGACAGCGTCAGCCAGACTGTCGGAATTCGCCGGGCGAAGAGACAGGGCCTGATCCTGCCACGAGGTCTGAGGAGCACATTGAATCGAAAACACCAGTAACAGCGTTGGAAACGTCTTTCCCATGGTCAATCAGAGTCCGACCACCCTGGCGTTGAAACTGTGGCCTGGTAGTTCGAGTAATTGTAAAGCGGATTTCGCACCGGCTTGTACAAACGCCCGGTCCTGGGGTTGTCGTGCTGCGTGTAGACCCAGATCTCTTCTGGATCCCACACAACCACTTCGTCGCGACAGTCACCGGTAATGTCGAGGACAGCATTACACATATCGGGGTGGCCATCGTCAGGGAAAAGGACGGCGCGGCGCCCCCAGCCATCGTACATCCCTCCTTCGAGAACATTCGGCGAGTGGACAAAGAACTCTCCCGGATTCCCAGTCCAATTGATCGGAAGGCACATGCTTCCATACTGATTCGGTTCGAAATCGTGATAAACCTCCCCGGAAGAGTTGAAGAAATTAATGATGCCCTGGTTACCCCAGAAGTTGATGGAAAGTGCCTCGAGACCGGGCAAATCGGGTCGGAAGTCCGCAATCGCAGGATTCTGGCCGTGCCCTATCCAGTATTGTTTCAAGATCTTCCCACCGAGATCTGTGTAGAACACACCGGCATCACTCGCGGCAATGAAGAACTTCGGGCCCAAACTTCCAGGCTCTTCAAAGTCAACGATCGCCACTCCATCGGCATGATCTTCCATCGACTCGTCCAGACTCCACAACTGTGTTCCATCATCGTCGAACAATGAATAACCGATGGCGAGCTCGTCCTTCCCATCATCGTCAACATCAACTGCGTACGGATAATGTCCAGTCTTGCATTCGCCCTCCCACATCACTTTCAAACGATCGTTAAGAGCCCACAGGTGCCAGTATCGGTCTTTGATAATGATGTCGCGGTCGTGGCCCGTCCCACGCAAATCACAGAAGTAGAGGCAGTCTCCCAGAATTCGCGGATACTTGTCCGCATGAGGGGTGCTCTTGGGAGTAGATGCTTTGTACTTAGTTCTGCCCGTGGCACCTTCGGCAACGATCAGCTCAAACCCCATCGTGTAGATCACCTCATTGCGGCCATCACCGTCAAGATCGTGGACCTGGAAAGCAACGTCGTTGGTGAGATGCCACTTCTCCGGATCGGGCG
>JAUWTT010000035.1 GCA_030614585.1 Acidobacteriota bacterium | reverse complement strand
TATCCGCGGGCAGGAGCCGGCTGACCGACTCAGAGAAGTCGCGCAGCAATGAGGAGGCATCACCGGCTTCCGCAAACGCAGAGAGTTTTACGTAGTAGCGGTCCTGGGTGAAGTTGAGAACATCTCCAGCGCGGTACGCTGCAGTACCTATCGTCAGGAATTCACTGCCGCGTCCCCGCTCACTGGAGTAGATTCCGAAGGCGTCTTCGAGAGTGCCCATGTCGTAAATGTCCACGGTTATCTCGGTCCCGCCGACCAGGTAGATCTGATGGACCAACTGCTCGAAATCATAGGCGATGAAAGCCTCCGCGGCACCGTTAATGTATTCATAGAGATTTTCAGCGTCAAACAGTTCCGGACCTTCGGAAACTTCCGCTTCGAATGGAGTTGGATCGGGTAATGTCTCCAAGAGGTCCGGTACCCGATGGGATCCCTCGGATTCCTGCCCGGTTACGCCCAGAAGCAGCGGTGTGAAACAGATTGTAAGCAGCAGATGAATGGGTGCTTTAAACATTTTGGTGGTTGAAAACTCCCGAAGTCTCCAGCTTGGAACTACTCGTTCTCCCCGGCGGCGCCTGCCGGGCGGTTCAAAACTGTAGCGCCGGCTTCCAGCCGGCATTCGGACGTCGAGATCCGCACCGGCAGAACTGCAGCAGGATGCTCGGGACTACACACTATGACCCAAGACGCCCGGCGCCGGAGGTGCCGAAAAGAGCCGCCTCGCGGCAGTGGTACGGTTCACGATATCGATTCCGTTGGGACAGGCAGGCTCGCAGTCACCGCAGAGAAGGCAACGGTCATCCCCCACTTTTCCGGCTGGGATACCCCGATAGGTCTCGAGAGCTGTTTCCCAGTCACCCAACTGCTCGGCGTAATAGTCCTTGCTGCGCAGAATCGTAGAGATCTCCACCCCGTTGGGGCAGGCTTCTCTGCAGGCATCACACATCATACAGTTGGACTGACGGTTCGCCTGCGCATGGCGGTAAAGGGATCGGTCTTCTGCTGCCGACAGAGTCTCCCGCGCCGCTGAGAGATATGAATCGAACATCTCGAAGGAGCCGAAGCCTTTCAGGACCGTCGTAACGGCCGGATTCTGCAGAACCTTCTTCAAATAACCCACCTGCAGGTTGTCATCTTCGATGCCTTTCATGGTCTTCATGGCCATGATACCCACCCCTTTTTGGCGGGCTCTCGCCAGATCAGAATCCATCGCCTCCAGGTTGGGCTGGTTCAGGACCGGCATCACCAGGGAAAAGACACCCGATTCGATTCCGGCAGCTGTGGCCGCCTTCACATCCCCATGGCTGGTCAGGCCGGCAAATCGGACCTTCCCGGCCTTCTGGTACTTCTCGAGGCTCTCCAGCATCTCAGGATCGTCTACCTCGTCTGCCTTGTGGCGGGGGTACATGAGGAAGTCGATGTAGTCGGTGTTGAGCTGTTTGAGGACCACATCGATATCGTCGAAGGTGTCCTTGACCGCCAGATAGACGTCCTTCCGTCGTGTCTTGAACACCTTGCCCAGGGTTTCGATGGCCCTGCCGCCAAGGTACCCGTCGGCCATGTGCACGGTGTTGACGCCATGATCGATGGCGTAGTGGTAAACCGACTCCACCGCCACCAGGCCGCCGAGACTGATTACCGAGAGCCAGGTGTCGGTCATCTCCAGCCGGCGGTATTCCATTTCCGGCCTGTAGTTCAGGATTTTGGTCGGATCCACCTGATCCTGGCCCGCGAATGATCCGCCTCTGGCGGCTCCAACACCGATGGTGGCCCCAAGGCCCGCACCAATAAAGTTACGCCGCGTGAATGCGTGCTTCTCCATTGCACCTCCGAACTAATTGTGATGGTTCAGTATCGATTCTGAGGGTAGTCTTGTCAATAGGTTGGGGAGAGTCTTTACCCAGACTTCCGTAAACCTGCACTAGGTGGAAGCGGCGATCAAAAGCTGTGCGGTGTAGTAGGTTCCGAGTATTACGATCTGTGCAGCAGGCAGCTTTTCTACAAAGCGGTTCCATGCCAGCGTGCAATCTGAAGCTACAAAAAAGAGTGCGCCTGTAGCAGCCAAAAAGGGGCCGGGTCCACCAATTTGCTGCAATCTCTCCAGGGCGAGCCAGGCCATAGCGAGGATCGCTCCGGTATAGACCAGCACTGGGATGCGGAGGCTTCTCAGAGATTGATAGAGCTTGGCGTAGATCCAGATCCCGAAACCGAGGATTGGCAAGAGCACGTACGGCGTAAGACGGAGTTCGATGTCGGGCAAAAAGGCTGCGATATAGCAACTGTGGGCGAGCAGAAACGCAACCAGGCCTTCCTTGAAGCGGTCGCTCGGCAACATTAGAAAGATATCACCGAACAGGGAGAAGAAAAGGCCTGTGATTATGAACCATCCGTACCAGCCCAAAGATGAATCTACCGGCAGCGCAGCAATCAGTAGGATCAGAAGGGTCGTAAGAGGTTTGGAAACGTAGAATGAACGCTTGCGCCCAGTAGTGGCAGACGCAATACAGATTACTGCCGCCAGAATTGCCAGCACAAAAACCATCAAACGCATGACGCCGCCGGTAAAGATTACAACTGCCGTGTCCGGAGTTTCTGGAACCAGCATCGATTTGAGACGGTCCAGAACGGACCGGAACACCCGAATTGCTCTTCCATGAAGCTCGGTCAGGTCGATTATCCGAATTCTGGATCATCCGCGCAAACGCCAGAGAGCCCCAAACCTTGCCATTACCTCCACTTCACTCAATGGAGCTCTTTCCAAAGAAGAGGCTGTGACGCTATCAGCCTTTCCCTCGACAGGCAGATTTGATACCAAGCGACGCAATCTGGCTTCTATTTCGAGTTGAAATATCCTGATCTGATCCGTAGGCTGAGATCACAGAGTGTTCCACTGGACTATTTTGGGGTTTGTTGATGGAAGGAGAATCCGAAATGAAACAATCCACCCTGGGCGTGATTATTGGGAATCGTGATTTCTTTCCGGATGCATTGGTCATTGAGGCACGCCAGGAAATACTCCTGACTCTGGCAGAAATCGGAGTCAAACCCATATTGCCGGCTGTCGAAGAGACTGAACTTGGTGGAGTCGAGACCTTTGCGGATGCGCAGAAGTGCGCCGCTTTGTTCAAGCGCCATCTGGACGAAATCGACGGATTACTCATAGTTCTTCCCAACTTTGGTGATGAGAAAGGAGTTCTCGATACAGTCCGGCTATCGGGATTAAATGTGCCGATTTTGGTACAGGCCTACCCGGACGATCTCGATGCACTGCATGTGGCAAAGAGACGGGATTCTTACTGTGGAAAGATCTCAGCCTGTAATAATTTGAGGCAGCGTGGAGTTCCTTTTTCACTGACAACTCGTCATGTCGTCAAACCCAGCGATCAGAGTTTCCGACATGACCTGGTTCAATTCCTCTCAGTTTGTCAGGTAGTCAAGGGAGTCCGGAGCGCCCGGATCGGAGCCATCGGAGCCAGGCCAGGGGCATTCAATACAGTCCGATACAGCGAGAAAATCCTCGAAAGACAGGGCATATCCGTCACCACTATCGATCTCTCGGACATCCTGGCGGCAGCTGAAAAACTGGAGGATGAATCCGCACCGGTTAAAAAGAAGGTATCAGCGTTAACAGAATATGCCGATGCGTCGTCGGTTCCATCCAAACATCTGGCACAGATGGCCCGGTTAGGAATGGCGATCGAGAGCTTTATGAAAGAGAATGCCCTCGATGCCACGGCAATCCAATGCTGGACTTCTATTCAAGAAAACTTCGGCTGTAATGCCTGCACACTGATGAGCATGATGAGTGAAAAACTACTCCCAAGTGCGTGCGAAGTCGATGTCACCGGAGTTCTGACCATGTATGCTCTACAGCTGGCCTCTCAAAGTCCGGCGGCCTTAGTGGACTGGAATAATAACTATGGAGACGATGAAGACAGATGTGTCTTGTTCCACTGTGGAAACTGGGCAAAATCACTGGTGGAATCTCCGAAGATATCGACAGCCCCGATACTGGGTTCGGTTGTCGGGGAGGAAAACACCTATGGAGCGATGGAAGGGCGGTCTCCAGCTAGTCCCCTGACCTTTGCTCGACTGACTACTGACGATGCAGTTGGTGAAATCAAGGCTTATGTGGGAGAGGGTCATCTCACCGATGATCCTTTAAATACTTTCGGTAACCGGGCTGTGGCTAGAATTCCTAACCTCAGGAAGCTGATGCACCATATCTGTTGCAACGGGTTTGAACACCATGTCGCAATGACTGCATCGAAGACAGCATCGATATTGGCTGAAGCTTTTGAAAATTACCTGGGTTGGCCGACTTATTACCACGGGTGTGACGATGACCGATCTCGAACTTGAACTGAAATCAGTTGAATACAGAAAGAAGATCCTGACCGCGATCAAGAAGGCTCAGGCAGGACACACCGGTGGAAGCCTTTCCTGTGTCGATATCCTGAATGTTTTGTATAACCGGATACTCAGAGTATCACCAGAGACTTTCACTAGCCCTGTTAGAGACCGCTATATCCAGAGTAAAGGGCATTCGGTCGAAGCACTGTACGTTTTGTTGGCTGATAAGGGTTTTATTCCGGAGTCGAATCTCGAAACATTGTGTCGTTACCACTCCGATCTTGTGGGTCATCCGACTCGAAAGGTTCCCGGAATCGAGCAGAACACCGGAGCACTCGGGCATGGGCTTTCGGTCTCCGTAGGCATTGCTCTAGCGGGTAAGATCGATAAACGGGCTTATCGTGTTTTCACCCTTCTGGGAGACGGGGAACTGGCCGAAGGCTCCAACTGGGAAGCCTGTTTGGCCGCAGCGCACTTTGGCTTGGATAATTTGACAGCAATTGTCGATCGTAACGGACTGCAGATCACCGGATTGACTGACGACGTATGCCGTACCGACCCCCTGGAAGATAAATTCTCAGCTTTTGGTTGGACTGTGAAAACTGTCGATGGCCACAATATTCGTCAACTCAGCGAAACTCTGAGAAAAGTTCCTTTTGAGATTGGGAAGCCGAATCTGCTCATTGCAAATACGACCAAAGGAAAAGGAATCTCTTTTATGGAGGGAGATCGCAGCTGGCATCATGGCTTTCCTAACGATTCACAATATGAACGAGCCATCAAAGAACTGGATGATGCTTACTCCTTGTTGACCGCGGGAGAGGGGCGGGATTGAGCAATGTCGGAAAAGATTGGGAAAAGTAATCTGGACGTTTTTTCCGAAACGGTTATTGAAATGGCCGGAAAGGATTCCGATATTCTCGTTATTACCAGTGATTCGAGGGGATCCGGCAAACTCTGGCCGTTCGCACACCGTTTTCCTGATCGAATCATCGAGGTGGGTATCGCAGAACAAAACCTGGTCGGAATCGCAGCAGGTCTTGCTTCTACAGGAAAGAAGGTTTTTGCCGTCTCGCCGGCATCATTTCTAACTGCACGCGCTCTGGAACAGATCAAGAACGATGTAGCCTATTCCGATCATCCAGTCACGTTAGTGGGTATTAGTGCAGGCGTCAGCTATGGCCCACTCGGTTCAACTCATCACTCGCTTCATGACTTTGCCGCTCTCAGAGCTATCAACAACCTGGATATTGTGGTTCCGGGAGACAATTATGAAACGCGGGAAGCGGTTAGAGCAGCCGCCGATTGGGATACTCCCCTTTATTTGAGATTTGGGAAAAGACCTGCACCCCATCTGGGAGGAGATGATGATTTCCAGATCGGGAAAGCACGGATTCTCAAACCAGGAGAGGATGGGAAATTTATCGCTATTGGTGAGACCGTAGTTAGAGCATTGGAAGCAACTCGGATTCTTGAAGAGTCCAACCTCGATTGCGGTGTGATCAGTGTCCACAGTTTGAAACCACTGGATATTGAAACTCTTGAGAAAGAGGCACGGAATTCGCGCGCACTGGTGACTGTGGAAGAGCACTCGGTCTGTGGGGGACTCGGAGAAGCCTGTGCCGCATTCTTAAGCCAGGCTGGTGTTGCAACTCCGTTCAAGATTGTCGCGATTCCGGACGAATACACAGTAACCGGTTCCCAGCAGGAAATCTTTGATCATTATGGGATATCGGCTCAGGGACTGGCAGGGACCATGTTGGATCTGTTAGAGCATTAGACAAGGAACATGAACTACATCCTGTGTATCGATCAGAGCACATCTGCAACAAAAGCCTTGTTGTTCGATCTTCAGGGAAGAGTGGTCGATAGGGAGTCTGAGAGTCATCGTCAATACTACCCCAAGCCCGGCTGGGTTGAACACGATGCAGAAGAGATTTGGACTAATACCCGGCTTGTTCTCACGCGGCTAATTGAACGACACAGGGAGATCGAACCCGAGATCCTTCGACTGAGTATTACAAACCAGCGAGAAACAGTCGTAGTGTTCGACCGGAAAACCGGTAAACCCCTTCGTCGAGCTATCGTCTGGCAATGCCGTCGCGGTGACGAAATCTGCAGAAACTTAAGAAAAGACAAGGGATGCGAGTCAGAAGTCAGACAGAAGACCGGTTTAAAGATTGACACCTATTTTTCGGCCTCCAAACTAGCGTGGATTCTTCGCGAGGAACCCGATATCGCATCCAGAATAGAAGACGGAAGTGCGCTTCTCGGTACCATCGATAGCTATCTAATTTATCGCTTGACCAATCAACAGGTTTTTGCCACCGATCACACGAACGCCTGCAGGACTCTGCTTTTCAACATAAGCAGTTTGAAGTGGGACGAAGAACTCCTGGGTCTGTTTGGAATTCCGCGAAATGCCTTACCCGAGGTCCGTGAAAGCACGGCCGGATTTGGGGACACTGATATTAGCGGTGTCTTAAAGAAACGATTGAAGATCTCGGGTGTCATGGGGGATTCGCAGGCTTCCCTGTTTGCCCAGCGATGTTTTAGTCCGGGAATGGTGAAGGTCACTTTTGGCTCGGGTTCTTCGGTACTGCTGAATATCGGAAACCAGGTAAAACTGACTGAAAGTGGTGCGGTGACTACGCTGGCCTGGGTAATGCGTGGGCAGCCGACTTTTGCTTTTGAGGGTCTGATCAACTACTCGAGCGCAACGATTTCGTGGATCAAAGACCAGTTGCATCTGATTGATGATCCGGCTGAAACGGAAGATCTTGCAACCCGGATACCGGACAACGGAGGTGTCTATCTGATCCCGGCTTTTTCGGGATTAAGTGCGCCATACTGGGACTCGGATGCTCGTGCAGCAATCGTTGGAATGACGGCTCATTCGGGTCGCAACCATATTGTGCGGGCAGCACTCGAATCCATTGCCTATCAATTGAAGGATGTGTTGGGAGAAATGGAAGAGGATGCCGGTATCAGTCTCTCTTTCATCCGGGCAGATGGAGGGCCTACTGCAAATCGGTTCCTGATGCAGTTCACTTCTGATCTGGTGGGACTGGAGTTACAGGTTGCCGACGTCCCAGAGTGCTCACCTTTAGGCGCCTCTTTATGTGCGGCGATAGGTGCAGGCATCTACGCATCATTGGGCGAACTGGAAAATCTCAGGCATCCGTTTGTCAAATACCGGAGGAAAATGGAGCCCGAACTGGCTGACCGTTACTATTCCGGATGGAAACAGGCGGTGAAGAGAGTATTGGTATAAAAAGCATGACCCGGATCTCTCACAGGCTTGCGTGCGGAGCAGTGGAAACACAGCCAGGATGGATGTACTCGCCGCCTCAGTAGCGGGCATCGAACAAGTGCGGGTCAGATTAGATTTGGAGAAAGCGTCAATGAGTGGAATTGTAAGACTGACTGGGATCTTGAGTTTTGGAGCTTTTATGATGTTAACGGTTGGATGCCAGAACCAAACCGAGCAAACCGGCCAGGGTAAAGTAGCAGTAGTCGTTTCTACTCTGAACAATCCATGGTTTGTCGTTCTCGGTGAAACCGCAAAAAATCGATCTGAAGCGAATGGTTATGCGGCAACGATCTTTGATTCTCAAAATGATACGGCAAAGGAAGCATCTCATTTTGAGAATGTTATTGCGGGTGGATACCGGGCGATTCTCTTCAACCCAACCGATGCAGACGGCTCGATTCTGAATGCTAAGAAAGCCCAGGATGCCGGAATCCCGGTTTTCTGCATGGATAGAGAAATAAACTCAACTGAAGTCACAACTGCTCAGATACTTTCAGATAATTATTCAGGCTGCGTTACGCTTGGGCAGCATTTTGTCAAGGTTCTTGAGGAAAAAGGCCGGTATGTTGAAATACTGGGACTAGTAGGCGACAACAATACCTGGAACCGTTCTGAGGGATTCCACAGTGTTGTGGACCGATATCCGGACCTGAAGATGGTCGCTCAACAAAGTGGTGAGTTCGACCGAGCCAAGGCTATGGAGGTGATGGATTCTCTTTTGCAGTCCACTCCGGATATTGACGCTGTCTTCTGTGGTAATGACGCAATGGCAATGGGGGCTTACCAGGCTCTGGTTTCGGCGGGTAAAGAGGAGGAAGTTAGGGTTTTTGGCTTTGACGGGGCGGCCGATGTCATCATCTCTATCGCAGAGGGAAAGATCGAAGCCACAATGATGCAGTTTCCAAAACGGATGGCGGAAATCGCTGCTGACTGGGCAGACAGGTATCTAAACGGCGAAAGAGATTTCCCATCCAAAATGCCCGTGGCGGTGGAACTCGTCACTGCCCGCAATGTAGACGAGTATGTTCCTTATGGCAAAGAAGGAGATTAGATCGTTTGAGTTGAATCAACGATTTGTCGGATATCTTCTGGCGGTCCTGGCGACTGGCATATTTTTCGTTCTGTACCCACCTTTTCGGGTAGTACCTCTGGAAGAAACACAAAGTCAGGCCCAGGAGAAAAGCTTTGATGCGTCGGCTTTTGCGGAAACCTTCTGGACAGATCGGTTATTGGGCGCATTAGATAGTGCTGTCGATGTAGGAAAACTTCTGGCTGCAATCCGAGATAATTCAGTGAACGCGCGACAGGAATTCGCTCGCGAATTTGGAATCGGTGAGACCTACTACTATTTTGTCTCAGGAACAGGTTTTGTTCATTCGGTCGGGGAAGGCTTCGCAAATATATCTCTTTCCAAATCCCTCGATTCAGTCGAAGTGCGCCTGCTTACAGCCAACATTTTTGGAAATGCAATTAGAAATGGGACGGGTTTGTTGGATGTGAGTGATTTCCCTAACTCCAGAGGCTTTAATGCTATTTCTCTCGAACTAAACCGGCTGGTCGAAACTCGTGTTCTCCCTTCATTCAGAAACCAGGTTGAAACCGGTCAGGCAGTCTCATTTGTGGGTTGTGCTGAAATCAGAGAGGATACCCAGGAAATGAGCTCGCTCGTACTGGTTCCGATAGTATTGGAATTGCTGCCGGAATCGGAGTGAGGTTCAAGCAGAGGCACGTACGCGGGAATCAAAAGTCGTGAGCACTGTCGATACTCCAAGAACCATTCTTGAAGCACAAGCGATGAGCAAGTCGTTTCCAGGGGTGCAGGCACTGGACAACGTGGATTTCAGGATTTACGAAGGCCAGTTGAACGCTTTGGTGGGAGAGAACGGAGCCGGAAAAACCACCCTCATGAATATTCTGTCCGGCGTGTTTCCTCCAGATTCAGGAAGGATCTTACTGAGAGGCAATGAAGTCGTATTCAACCGGCCGAAAGAAGCACAGGAAGCCGGGATTTCAGTCATATTTCAAGAGCTGAATCTGTTACCTAACCTCAGTGTTGCGGAAAACATTTTTCTGGGAAGAGAACCGCTGACCCGGTTGGGACTGATCGATTACGCCCAGATGGAAGAACGTTCAAGGAGTCTTCTGGAGAGGCTCAAGTGCCCGGTTAATCCCAGGAGCCTGGTTTCAAATCTCAGGATCGGACAGCAACAGGTTGTCGAGATCGCAAAAGCCCTTTCCTTCGACTCCAGAGTAATCATCATGGACGAACCCACTTCCGCGATCACTGAATCCGAGACCAGTGTTCTTTTTGATTTGATCGATTCACTTAAAAGTGAAGGAGTCGCCATTGTCTACATCACTCATAAACTTGAGGAACTGGAGCGTATTGGTGACTGGCTGACCGTGCTCCGAGACGGGTGTTGGGTTGGATCGGGTCGACAAACGGACTATGACCGTGACTCGATTGTGAGAATGATGGTCGGACGAAAGATGAACCAGGATCTAAGCACTGAGTCGAGGCGCCGGATTACTGTGGGAGAGGAGCTCTTCAAGGCTGAAAATATCTCTGTGGAACAGGTGAACCGGCCTGGTCACTACCTGGTGAAGAAAGTCAGTTTTTCCGTTGATCGGGGAGAGGTTCTGGGTATTTTCGGATTGATGGGTGCTGGAAGGACCGCTTTGCTTGAAGCTCTGTTTGGCCTCCGTAATGAATTTTCTAGAGGCAATACTTTTCTAGAAGGTCGCAGGGTAAATATCAACTCTCCAGGCGAGGCCATAAGAGCAGGGATCGCATTTGCTCCTGAGGATCGAAAAGAAGAGGGATTGGTCTTGAAAATGACTGTGGCAGAGAACACGAGTTTGGCCAGTTTGAAAGAGTCGGAGAGGTTCTTCGTGCTGGACAGTTCATTAGAACGGGATCAAGTCCAGGGTTTCATAGATCGTCTGAGGATAAAAACACCTTCTCTGTCAACACCCGTACTCAATCTGAGTGGCGGCAATCAGCAGAAAGTCATTTTAGCGAAGTGGCTGGCAACCTCACCCAAACTGCTGATGCTTGACGAACCTACCCGTGGGATTGATATCGGTGCGAAGCAGGAGATCTATTCATTGATTGAAGAATTGACCGGAGCCGGTTTGGCAGTCCTGATGGCTTCATCGGAACTACCGGAAATCATGCGTCTCTCGGACAGGATAATAGTGATGGCTGAAGGCCGGAAGACCGCTGAATTCAGCCGAGAAGAAGCCGATACGGAGAGCATCATGAAAGCTGCTCTGCACTTTCGAGCTGCTGTCTAATCTGGAATTGTTGTCATGATCGACGGACAAGTAAGACTGAAACAAGAGCTGATCCGCTTTCAGTCAATCATCGCTCTCCTGCTGATGGTTGTTGCGATGAGTTTCTTGTCCGATAATTTTCTGACAACCGCGAATGGATGGAATATTCTCCGACAGATTTCTGTAAACCTCTGTCTTTCAATTGGAATGACCCTGGTCATCCTGACTGGCGGAATCGATCTCTCAGTCGGTGCTGTACTTGCGATTAGCGGTGCATTTGCTGCAGGGCTTCTCAAGAATGGAATTGCCTTTTCGGAAGCAGATCTGTTGATTCAATTCTCGGTTTCGGGAGCCATTCTGGCCGGGCTCCTGATGGGACTTTTCCTGGGCTGGTTCAACGGCCTGATGATTACTCGATTCAGAATCCCACCCTTTGTTGCCACTCTCGGAATGTTCAGTATCGCAAGAGGTCTAACCATGTTATGGACCAAAGGCTTTCCAATTACCGGATTGGGAGAGACCTTCGCGATTATTGGCACCGGAAACTATCTGGGAATTCCAATGCCCGTTTGGATTTCGGCCGCTTTGGTGACTGTGTTTGTGGTTGTCACCAGAAAAACCCGGTTTGGCCGCTATGTTTATGCACTCGGGGGCAGTGAACGGGCCTCACTTCTTTCCGGGCTGAATGTAGATCGGATCAAGGTGGCTGTCTACACAATATGTGGAGGGCTGTCCGCGGTGGGTGGACTCCTGGTGACATCACGACTGGATTCTGCCCAGCCGAATGCCGGGCTTGGTTATGAACTGGATTCAATTGCTGCAGTCGTCATTGGAGGGACTTCTCTCTCCGGAGGCAGAGGCAGCATTCTGGGCACTTTATTAGGCTGCCTGATAATCGGAGTTCTAAACAATGGATTGATCTTGCTAGACGTCTCACCGTTTTGGCAGCAGGTGGTGAAAGGTTTGGTCATTCTCACCGCAGTCGCCATCGATAAAATGAGTAAGAAACTGCAATAAGCGAACCTGATCAACTGATTACCTACGCAGGAGAGTAGCCAATGCCAATCAAGAGACTAATCCTGTTGCTGACAGTCTTCAGCATGGTTGCGCCCCTTTGGTGCCACGAGAGACCGATGATCGGCCGAGGTTATCCCACGCCGCCACCGACTGTAGACCCGGGACCGGAGGCGGCCACTCTAAAGGTAGTGGTTAGAGACCGATATACCAATGAGGTGGTGAGCGCAGTTGTCAGTGTTAATGACGGAGCCCAACAACCCGATCAAGATCCCTATCGATCCTTCGCCCTCCGGGAATCGGCCAACCGGCACAAGGGCCCTATCCGGTTTCGTCAGCTGGACTACTATTTCTTTACGGACGGATCCTTTTCCATCCGGGTTCCCCCGGGCCGATGCAAGATCGAGGTCAGCAAAGGTTACGAGTACCTTCCAGCTGAGCAGATCCTTCATCTCGAAAAGAATGAACACACGGAGACCGTCATCTACGTCCGTCGCTGGATCGACATGTCCCGGAGAGGATGGTACTCGGGCGATCTGCATTTGCACTTCGAACGGACTGAAGACAACGATGACTTACTGTTCACCCTGACCTCGGCAAAAGACATCAAGTATGGCTTCCTCCTTTCGATGAATACGAAAGGGTACGATCAAGGCGGAGAGTTTGAAAGTTGGCGACAGGCAAAGGGTCTTGGGGACCAATCCAACAGTAGGAGAGGCCCCTATCATATCTCTTCGGGGCAGGAGTACAGACCCCAGTCGCTGGGTCACGTGAGCATTGTGCTGGGAGATGGCTACGTCCCGGCACTGGGGAGATCGGAAGACGTCAATGATTTCCCATCGCTCTCCCTCATTGCCGACCAGGCCCACCAGCTAAACGGATTCATAGGTCTCCTGCACGGGGGGTACGACCACATGGAAGCGGATCGGCTGGGCTTGGAAGGAAAGATGGACTTCTTGGAACTATTCCAGTTCGGGGGGTATCGGGGCCTCGGGCTGGAAGGTTGGTACGACTTCCTGAACCTAGGCTACAGATGGCCAATCGTCGGCAGTTCCGATTTCCCGTATACACGTGAATTGGGAGACTGTCTCACGTACGTCACAGCCACTACTGTACCCACACCTCGGGAGTTTGTTCAGCAAGTCGCTGCCGGTGCCAGTTTCGTAACCAGCGGTCCGATGCTCCTTCTCGAGGTCAACGGTCGTTCGCCCGGAGACTTCCTGGCCTTCAAGAGTGAGTCGAAGATCGAAGTCGAAGTGCGAGTCCGAGTTCGCTGCCCCATCTATCCTGTACGCTGTGTCGAAATCATCCAGAATGGCCGCGTGGTCGAGCGCAAGTTTGCGCCGGCGGGCCGTGCCTGGTGGGAGTTTGCGAATAATGTCCCTGTTTCAGAAAGCGGCTGGATTGCAGCCAGGGCGTACGGGGATGCGGGAACCGATTCCCACACGAATCCTGTGTATCTATTCGTGGATGGAAAGAGACCGTTTGACTCAGATGCATGCGACCAGATTCTGGCGCGTCTGTCCGGCTCGATCCGGTCCATCCCAAACGCAGCAATCCAGCGGCAATTGGAACGGCTTGCTAACCGGCTGCGTGAGTATCGAGATCGAGGAGATGACTCGGGCCTGGCCCTGCCGCCACTCCCGAAAAATACGAACACTCAGTAGCCACTGCGACTGACACGACCACCTACCGATGAACGATCAGCGACAACGGACAACCAAACCCCGATTACTGATTACGGTCCAGCTTGGATTCAAGCACCTTGCGAGCTTCCGCCACCGCTTCCAGCGTCGGCTTCACGTATTCCGCGGCGGCGGTCTTTCGCGTGAAGTCTGCAAAGCGATCCAGCATCCGAAAACCCTCGTCAACAGACTTGCGTACCACCGCTCCTTCTCCGCCCACTGTCACATAGATTGGACTGGTGTGAGCGTATTTGAGACGTGATGGCTGCTGACGGTCTTCGTTCGCATAGACGGAGAGTTCTTGATCGGTGAGAAGGTCGTCGCGAGCGGTACAACGAGCTGCGATCCAGGACCCGCGATCAACCGGGACCTCCACTTCAGCAACGACACTTTTCCTTTCTACAGTTTCAACTCCGGCGACGACTTCTCCATTGACGACCACCTCCAGTGAGGTCAAGGGGTCGTCGGAGATTGCCTCGAGCTTGATGAGAACCGTGCCGCCACTGCTGGGGAGGCTGATCAGATCCCCAGGTTTTTCTGACTTCGAAGTCTCCATGAGCAGTACCGGGCCATTGGTTACGAAATTCCTTCCCTCGGCCCATTGCTGGTAGAACTCTTGGATTGATGCATCGGACCTTGCTCGTACATATGCACGGTTGTAGCCAACGGGTACTTCCTTGAACCCGGTTGCCGACCCGGCACCCGCAGGCAGCCTCAGACCACAATTAAGCAATCGATAGTAGGTGTCGGTGTTCATTCTCATCATCCCCTCATCCGTATCTGGATAGCGGGGGAAACCCTCGACCTCAAGCAGGTTGGAATACTGGCTACGAGGTTGGAACCGGTACCGGTGGAAGTTGTTGTTACAGACATTGACGGCATGGACATAGCCGAGCAGTGCGTCCACGAGAACTTCGCGTGACCAGCCCGCCTGGTAATGGACGAACCCGCCGGATTGAACGATGTGTCTTACATAATCCAGATTCGGCCGTTTGGGATCTCCCGGTATAGGAATCGTGTCGGGCAGATTCAGGAAGTAGATGGCTCCCCAGCTATACTCCACTTCGCCATCGTACACGGTGGTCGGGACCGTCCGCCCCGCATACTGCAACGACCGAGTATTGCCTGTGCCTGGAGGGACCGGAAGGCACCAATCGTTCCCGGGACCATTGTGCCACGTCATGGAGGTGCCGAAATCGAGTCCCTCAGCCGCGAGCATTGGCGCCAGCTGCACAGAATCTACGTGCAGATGATTTTCGCCGGAGAGGTAACCTCTCTTTCGCATATCGATCCAACGCTTCAATCTGACTGTCTTGACAGTACTCGAGCCGTGGATCTCCAGAGTCTCTTTGAAAGGCGAGTATTCGAGACCACGCTCAACACGAAC
>JAUWTT010000276.1 GCA_030614585.1 Acidobacteriota bacterium | reverse complement strand
TTTGTCCAAAGCAAAATCGGAGAAACCCGCTGAAAAGTCATCCAAATCGGAGTCCAAGAGCAGTTCGGAAAGCAGTTCCAAAAGCAGCTCGAAAGTAGCTTAGCTGAAATCAGTGAAAGTCCTGGTAGTCGGCTCAGGTGGCCGCGAACACACGCTTGCCTGGAAATTGAAGCAGAGTCCTCAAGTCGAGGAAGTCTATTGCGCTCCCGGCAACGCGGGAACTGCACTTCTCGGTAAGAACGTTCCCCTTAAGGATACTGATATAGCCGGCCTGGCCGACTTCGTTCGTTCTGCGGAAATTGGACTCACGATGGTTGGGCCTGAAGCTCCTCTGGTAGCCGGGATTGTAGAGGAGTTTCGCGGACAGGGCCTCAGGGTTGTAGGACCGACAAAGGGAGCCGCTCAGCTCGAGGGCAGCAAGGTCTTCACCAAGCGGTTTCTTAAGCGACACAATATTCCAACCGCCGAATTTGAGGTTTTCGACGATGCTGCGAAAGCTGAAACCGCTCTCCGGAGTGGGCAATTCGCGTTCCCCACTGTTGTTAAGGCAGACGGCCTGGCGGCTGGAAAAGGTGTCATCATTTCACAAAACCTCGATGAGGCCCTCGCCGCTATCTCCATGATCATGCGAGATCGGAAATTTGGCGAGAGCGGCAACCGGGTTTTGATTGAGGAGTTTCTGCGGGGCGAAGAGGCTTCCTTTATGGTTCTCACCGACGGTGAAAATATCCTGCCCATGGTCCCATCTCAGGACCACAAGGCAATCTTTGACGGAGACAAGGGCCCCAATACAGGTGGCATGGGGGCCTACTCGGTGGACTCCCTTCTCACTCCAGATTTGAGACAGAAGATCTTGGACGACATCATTCGCCCGACAGTGGATGGGATGGCTGAACAGGGCTCACCGTTTGAAGGAGTTTTGTATGCAGGCCTGATGCTGACTGATCAGGGACCCCAGGTGCTCGAATACAACGTGCGTTTTGGAGATCCCGAAACCCAAGCCGTCTTGCCGAGGCTGAAGAGTGACCTGCTGGAAGCCTTTGCAGCAGTGGCAGATGGAGATGTTTCGGGCTGTGAGCTGGACTGGACCACGGACGCTGCTGTCTGCGTAGTTGTCGCTTCGGGAGGGTATCCGGGTGCCTACGAGAAAGACAAGGAGATCACAGGCATCTCAATGGCGGAGGACGACTCGGACACGATCGTCTTCCACGCGGGATCCAAACTCGTAGAGGGCCGGGTTTTGACCAGTGGCGGAAGAGTTCTTGGGGTAACCTCCCTCGCGTCTTCCCTCGAATCGGCCATCATACGAACCTACGAAGCAGTCAACAAAGTTCATTTCGAGGGTATGTATTATCGCCGAGACATCGCCGCAAAAGGCCTGCGGAAGATGGGCATCGGATAGCCCGGTTTCAACCGCTTCATGGTTGATGACTGAGAGCAGCCTAATCTCGTAAGGAATCACTTAACTATAAGAATCACAATGGGTTAATGAAGATGAAATCACCAAAAGTTGCAATACTGATGGGAAGCCTTTCTGACGCTGACATTATGGCTCCTGCAGCAAAGACTTTGAACGAGTTCGAGGTCAGTCACGAAGTGAGAATCCTATCTGCCCACCGTACTCCCGCGGAGACAGCGGCATACGTTGAAGAAGCGGAGGCGAGAGGGATTGAAGTTATCATTGCAGGAGCAGGTTATGCCGCGCATCTGGCGGGAGCAGTGGCCGCTCATACAACCCTGCCCGTGATTGGAGTTCCGCTGGACTCATCTCCATTGAAGGGGATTGATGCGCTTTACGCCACGGTGCAGATGCCGGGTGGAATCCCCGTCGCTACCATGACCATCGGTAAAGCCGGGGCAAAGAATGCGGCGCTCTTTGCAATCCAGATCTTGAGTCGAAAGGAGCCTGAATTAGTTGAGAGACTCAAGAAGTATCGAAGTGCGATGAAAGAAGCGATTCTCTCAATCGAACTGTGACGTATGACCAGCAAGATTCCGTTGGCAAAACATTCCTGGCCGAGGGTAACATAGTAGCGTGGTTGTCGGAATTGGCGTTGACATTGTGGAAGTAAGGCGTATCACCCAAGCCCTGCAGGGTGGAGACGCAATGGCTAAAAGAGTTTTCACCGAGGCCGAGTTGGACTACTGCTGGGAGCGGAAGAACCGTTACCAACATTTCGCGGGAAGGTTTGCGGCCAAGGAAGCCGCTTTAAAAGCTCTCGGCACGGGCTGGCAGGAAGGTATCCGGTGGAAAGACGTGGAAGTAGTCCCCGGAGAGAGAGGAAAACCGGAGGTCAAGTTCTACGGTAAGGCGAAGGAATTCCTCGATGCCTCAGGAGCGCAGCGCGCCCTTGTCACCATCACCCATGCCCGGGAATACGCGGTGGCGGCAGTAGTGCTCGACAGCGACGGCTCCTAACCCACTTTTCTCACCAGGTTGCGTCGCGAGGCACCGGAGGGAGCTTGCAATTTTGATTTGTGAATGGTGAATGGGAGGGCGCGGCGTATGGTCAGGACATAGGGAACAGAGTGGCGGTCATTCACAATTGACTGGTGCCGGAGGGGGGAGTCGAACCCCCACGAGTGTTACCACTCGCCAGATTTTGAGTCTGTGCCTGATTCACTCGATTCGTAACGACAAGTTTATATTTATCAATCACTTCCCGGATTGTTCGCCAGTCCAAATGCCTGAAAGATGACGAAAGATTGAGCTTTCTACCGGGCGAAAAACGGGCATATGGTTTATGCCCCCTCAGCGCCAAATATGTCTAACGGACCGGACGTGCTCACAATCTGCTGCGCCGCCGAAGGCAGTGTCAGTAGCATTGTGTTGTTCGGTAACGGCTTAATAAATGTCGAGAATCCGTTGGATCTCTCGTACCTCTCGCGTGCACTTCAATGCCGGCGTTAGTCATAAGTTAACGGCCTTTATTCCTGAGCATTCGACGTAATTGTTCCAAAGGGATACAGTCGGTCGATAGGGGCGTACCTGTAGTCCAGAGTTTCCAGGCGCATCGTGCCTACCCAAGGGCCAGGCGCATCTACTACTAAGATTGTTTTCGCATACCCTGTCTCATCGAAGCCACGCCGAAAGTGGACTCGGGACTTTACCACGAAGATATCATAATCATCGGGATTGATCGGGCCGAATCGCAGTTGATCTGGAGATGTGATTTGCGTATAAGCCGGAGTCAGAATTAGCATATTGTCTTCGCCGTACTCAATGGCAGCCACGTGTTCATATGACCCCTGCGGTCCAAAGTACCGGACTGTCCCGGTGATCCGAACTGGTTCACCAGCCTGAGGTCCCGTGAAGCCTCCAACTTCCATGCTGAAGGAATCTCCAGGACCTGCATTACGTTCTGTCAGAGCATCCAAAGCCTTTTCGTCACGGAGTGTGGCATAGAGGACGCGGCTTAATCCCTGATCAATGAGCCGCTGAAGAATCCAGGTAGCGTCACCAGGACGATCCGAGTAATCTCCCAGAACCACTGGGATTGCATCGGCTGCGACGGCTTCTCGTGTCCGGCGAACGGCCTCGTCAGGCATAGGAAAGTCTCCATGGGCGAAGTCCTCTCTAACCCGCCAAATGAAATCGGCCATATCATCTGCGATGCGGTCCGCAAGCGCCTGATCGCTATTGGTCATGACGTGAACTGTTGTACCTACATCCGGGACATCCGACCAGGGGTAGCCATAGAAGACACTTACGTATGTGTCATCTTCTCGTGATTCCCATCGCCTGGCTCGCTCCATAATGTCCATTGAGGGGGACTGACCGGTCCATTGAAGTACCGTAGCGGTAATGATGGAAGGTTTTCGGGTGGCGGTGGTAGGCACGTAATCTCCCTGCATTACCAATCGCAGATAAGTTGCTGCTCGTTCTCCCTGGATAAAGGCGTCGTAGTGGGGATACCGCTTGGTGACAAATGCTCCATTCGCCCATCTAAGAAACTCCTCATCCTCGTTTCCATGCAGGTCGAACGTCCCGACAATAGATACTTCCTCCCCTACAAGTTCACGGACTCGCCGAGCAATCTCCGCCTCTGGCCTGGGGACGTTCCGCACAGCCAGGGCGCCATGGAGCGCTAGATAGACACCATCCACTGGCATCTTAGAACGAAGATCGTCAAGGATGAGGCCCATGAAGTGTTCGAAGCTCTCCTGGGTGTTCCAGCTTCGAGAAGAACCTCCATAGACATTGGAGGGTGAGGTAATACCCAGCAGCATCATATTTTCGTACTCACGAGCCTGCTTAACGAAACCACGAATGTAGCTATCTGCCTCTAATACTTCATTCCCTTCAAGAGGTGGTCGTATTCGAGTCCAATCTTCAACGTCCGTGTCCCCACCAGGACAGAAGGTACAGGTTTCATGTTGGTAGCGAATGACGGCCACACGAAAGACATCCGTGGAACCGGTATTATCATTGGAGCAATTTATCAAGATGAATAGCATAATCAGTACGATCACTCTCCCTGAATTTGTAGAACTACGTAGAGCAGAATTAACTGACATAATAGAGTAAATCATTGCCACTACCTCTTTTAATGAGAGAACTCGGAACTTCCGCTACCCAACAATAATTAGATTGATCCGCATAAGATGCGGAACTCTTCTTTCCTGTCCGCATAAGACGCCTTCAGATATCCTGTCAAAGGCACAATGAGGTTGTGCCCTTCATTGACTTTCTGCCCGGCCAAGCATTTATCCCTATATGCTATGCGGATCAGCATAAGAACCTTCCCCTCAAAGCGTGTCGCCCGGGCTGCGAACAGCCAACGGGCCGTGGTTGAGGACACGCGTGTCTTGACGTCCCAGTGGCCCATGGTTACCCGGATTTCCCTCGACCCGCCGTGCGGCCCTCATCGCTGCAGTTTTCCCTGGCTCCAAATGGCAAAGCCCTCTCGGTGGGAGGTACCCATGCCGTTCTCAATATAGAGTAGCGCCTGAGTTGAGGAATGTAACGAGATTCTTCCTCTCAAAATGCAGAAATTCTCTCGAAGCATGAGTTCTTTACAGGGGAGACCAGGTATCCGTTTCAAGATCGAGGTGGAGGTTGACTGCGTGTGTCGTAAGGTTGCAGGTCTGCCGGCTTCTTTGGAAGGTTGGGCCCCGTTCAGGTCCACTGGTAGTGCCTCCCGAACTGATGGCTACACGGATACCTGAGGCCGAGGCTCAGCGGAAGTTCTCAACCAGCATCAAATCCGCACCGCTCTCGACTTGAGCGGAAAGAATCCAGCGACCGTCTGAAGAGACACTGAACGCGGGCCCGGCGAGAAACGGCATGTACTTGAGCTGGGTTAGTTGAGTTACACTGCTGTCATCGAAGCTGAGAAAGTTGACCGACCACCGCGATTCTGAAGTGGAAGTTTGATCGACGAAATAGATCCCCTCTGCGGCAACATCCCAGTTGGTGTGAGAAGAGTCAATAGATTCGATAACGGGCTTCTCTTCTCCACCTGCAACCGGAATTCTCCAGATGGCGTTCTTAGGATCATCTTCATGTGAACGTCTCTTGGAATAATATAAGTAGTCTCCGCCGGTCGATTCGATGCTTATGAATCCGCCTTGTTGGGTGATTTGACGAGCACTGCCCTCCTCTTCACCCGTAACCGGGACCTTCCACACCTGCCATCGCCCGCTTCGGTTCGAGGCGAAGTAGATCCAGTCTCCGTCTCTGGACCAGCTTGGCCCCACTTCAGAATCTGGATTCCAGGTGATCCGTCGAACCGGACCTCCCGAGGAGCTGACGACATAGATATCTGTGTTACCGTCCCTCTCATGATCGAAGGCAACCGCTTTCCCGTTCGGAGACCAGCGCGGACTGCCGACGGCTCCAATCTTTCCAAGCTGAGTGAGTTGAAGAAGATTTGATCCGTCCTGGTCAGCCAGCCAGATCTCA
>JAUWTT010000520.1 GCA_030614585.1 Acidobacteriota bacterium | reverse complement strand
TGAGAAAGATCTTTTTGCTCCCAGCTTTGGCGACGAGTTATTTACTATGTTAAGACTTAATCGGGGACCACTTCCACCAGGGCTAATCTCCAGTTCCCATACCTGCGAAAACTCTGCTCGAACAGAAGACCTCTCAAGTCTCTATGTAGGAATTGGACCTTGGTGCGTGGTACTTCCCCCGATTAGCGGGGGTTGTGCCTGCGTTGTGCCCGCGTAGATCCAACTCCATGCAACTCAGAACAGATCAACCTTCAGACCGTCTTAGATTAAAGAGCGGCGGTGGTACGATACTCGATCTGTCCTGTATCGTCGTCGTAGTCGATTTCCTGCGAAGCTGGGACGCAGGATGTAAGCGGTAACCTGGATACAGTGATTGCATCTGTCGTTTCTCACCGACTCCGGTTTAAGTTGACAAAGCCGTTCTGGCTTATCTAAGCCCGCCGCAGTTCCGAGTGTTTCATCAAGGAAGTGCACTTTCCACGGTCTTTTTTATGAACTCAGGACCATGTTCGTCGGGTCCGAAGAACTCGTCTCTCCATTCAAAGTCGTTTGGCCCAGTAACTGAAATGCTCCAGGTGGAACTATGAATCTCCACCTCCCAATCACCTGGACGGTCTCCGATTGCCTCCTTAACGGCCTCGCTCACCTTGTCACGGAGCTCCGGGATCGGAATAGCGTTGGAAAATACCTCGACCATTTTTCTTCCCTCCCATTTGGTGTTGCACGAAAGAACCGGGCCTGAGCCCGGCATGAGCTAAAATGCTCGCCACCAGGTTGCTCAATGCTAATAGACCGAGCAAAGACTCGGTCCACTCAGTGGGCCTAATTTGGCCAACCAGCCTCACTCTAACCACGGCTGCCAAGGTGCTATTGTTCAGGGCGGCCTATTCTGAGACTAGTGGGACTCCGTGCCCCGATCAACTCGAAGGAGATCGTAAGGCGTCTGCACCCCGGGAAGGATGTCCTCCTTCATTTCATCCACGGTGAAAGCGGGCAGAGTATGAGTACGAACGTTGCCCAGCGCGCCAAGACTGAAAGCCAACGAGGCAGCCGTCTTCTCATCGGGTGCTTCTATGATATGCACGATGTCGTAAATCCCAAGAGTCCAATAAGTGCCGAGTATCTTCACACCCAGCTGCTCGGCCCTTTGAGAGAACGCATCGACCCGCTTAGTGGTCGCGCCTAGCTGACTTAACCCTTGTTGAGTGAAAGTGACAAGGCAAATGAAGTGTGCCATGGTGATCCTCCTTATCCCTGGAATGGTCTAAAGAGCCATCCTCGCTCTGACAAACCTCCTCCATCTCGCCCACACTAAATTCTTCAAGAACGCCGGTGTGAGAACCAACTCGGTTCATCACGTCCCCCTCTAGGCCATCCGGAATCACTTATTCTAATGATAAGACTTGCAGGAAATAGAGGCAACACAAATCGATTAAGCCAGCCAGCGGGAGACTGCCTGCAGGAACCGAGTACGAGGTGATCCGGCGTTGAGAATCACTCCCTTGACGTTGCGGAAGTTGCTCGAACCGACCACGGCAGAGATCCAAAGTCTGGACCAGACTTCAAGGCTCGTCAGTACCCAAATCACCCGCTTCTTCGTCCCCACAAAGGTCCTGATCCCATCGACCTGAAGTTCATGGAGGAGAAAACCTTTCAGCATCCGAAAATTGAACTGTTCTGAATACCTGGCTGCCAATTCCAGCCACCGGGCGACCGTGCCCCAAGCCATCCGCTTGATTCGAGCCACGGCTGAGAGGGCAAGGCCGTGCACGCTCATGTGAGCGATTTCATCGAACAAAGACTTGGCTTGTGCAGCCGGTAGTAAGGCGTGCCTAACGTGGAGGGAAAAGTTCTGCCGCATTCTTTGCTGCGGTAACGTCGGTGTCTGCCCTGCGAGGTGATGTTGAAGGCATGGCGAATGATATTGCCGTTGCTGGGCTGTCCATGGAGGGAGCAATCGGGGTTGGGACAGGTAGGGGTTGCCTTCTTACTCCGCTTGATACATGTTTCATGACAAAGACCGAGGACGAAACCTGGGTAGAATCACATATCGCCGGGCTCACCGGGCTCCAAGGGACAATCAACAACACTTGCCTGAATAAGCACCTACGCAACTCCAGTGTGAACTGCACACGGAATCAGTGAACCCAATCAGGACTATTGACGAGCTCGACCTACCCTGACTTTTCTCGCCATGAGGAGGATGTTTTCGTCGCACCATCTAATCGGGCTGGGGGCTGGCGAATACTGTCGGAGATTGGCCTCGAATAGCGCGCAAGACTCCTCGAATTCTGGCTCGGTGTAGAGGGAGAAGGTGGAATAGTGGTGATTCTGGGCTTGTTCAATGAGCCGCTCTAAGCTAGCCACTCGTTGGTATCTAAAGTACTTCCACCCCTCTATTCTCAGGTCGTGCACCTCTTTTAGCGGGCCTTCCAGCTCCGATAGCTCGTACAGCCGGGTCTCCTTCTGATGAAACAAGGGAAAATATCGACCCCAGATGTTTCGCTTGTTCTGGCTTCTCAGCCGCGTGTAAATGAACAAGTAACCCTTCTCTCTTAGGACTCTCTCCGCCTCTTTCAAGAATCCTGGCAGGTTGAAGTGCTGAACTGCATTAAAGGTAAATAAACAGTCCAGTGAAGCATCTTTGGCAAGCAGTGAGCTGTCCAGGGATTGTTTGATCCTGAAATCTTTGATTCCATGCTTGCTCAGGTATCGGCGGGCCTCTTTGAGCATTTGCCGATTGTTGTCGACGCAATCAAGGAAAAACCCTTCACCCAGATGGCGAAACAGTTCCAGGCTGTATCTGCCGTCTCCGCAACCAATGTCAGCTGCTTTGATGCCCGACGAGAAGCTCCTCATTCTGGCCTTGATCCAGAGGATGGGGGCCAGATCGGTAATCCTCAACTCTCGATAGTCTGGTGCAATTCGTGAAAAGTGGAGTTGAAGATTGTTCATTGGCTTGGGCTTCTTATTTCTCTGCCGATGTAAAGACTCCTGCATCCGCGCTCGGCTCAGTCTTGTGCAGTCTTCTTCTAAGTTGGTGCCCGTCAACACCTGCTACTTCACACCAAAACCAGTAACTGCCACTGTCATCGAAACACCAGTCCCAGGCTCCACTGCGAGCGTCTTCAGACTTAAGCTTGAACCCCTGTATGTCCTTAAGAGCTTGCACAATAACAGCTATCGCCAGCCTCTCGGAGCACGCCTCAATTCCCTTGATCCCGTGTCTGATGTTTTGCGTTTTGGTGAAAGTGTTCATGCTCCCTGCCGAAAGAACTAGGATGGTTTTTCACCTGGGGAATGTACCTAGAGGTATAGAGCGCGCTCGATCCGGATGGTCTCAACCTGAGCGTAAGAAGTATATCACTTTCAGCCCTTTTTTCCCTACGCTACGTGTCCCTCGCCGAAACTTCGTCCGTATTAGAATCATTGACTTGAAGATTAAGTCCTCTCTAGCGCCTTGTGCGCTGGTTGGGCCCATAGGCTCAAACCAGTAAGCTCTTCGAAAACAAGGTGAATAAGGCGATGTGAACGAACTTTTTGGGGCGATTTGAGACGATTCTATCGTTGGCCGGGCAAAGTTCATGACTACCTTCTCTGCCCTCTCCTCGCCCTTGCGATATCGGCCAGCCATAGATATAGCTATCCGGGTCTTCTGACGCAAGGAAGATACCTTTGAAGGCCAGAACGATATATGTAGTGATG
>JAUWTT010000648.1 GCA_030614585.1 Acidobacteriota bacterium | reverse complement strand
TGCGCCTTGGCGTGCCGAAGATTCATTTCGCGCAAAGCCCGCCAAACGGGATAATTCAAACCACGAAGTCACAAAGGCACAAAGAGATCTTAGTGATTTTGTGACTTAGTGGTTAATCCCCCAGCTGGGGAGCAAGACCCAAGTCCCAAGCACCAATTCCCAAGGACCACCGATCACCGATCACCGATTACCGATCCCCCAGCTACCAATTCGTGATCGAGCCGTCGGGTCGGTGCAGCATCGGGATGGGAGACGATGGCTCAGTAACCTCTGCGATCAGCTCAGCTCGATTCGGATCAAACTCAACACCGAGGCCAGGTCGTTGATTTGGCCACACTCTGCCGTTACGAAAATCGAACGACTGAGGCAAGTGTGGTTCCTCCTTCGGCTCCGCGCCAAGTATTTCCATTAGAACCGGGCCGGGGAAGGTCCCGCAGGCGTGTACCAAAGCTGCAGTCGCGATCGGGCCGGTGAAGTGAGGTACAAGCCCGACATAGTGGGTCTCACAGAGTGCAGCCAGTTTGTTGAACTCGGTCACTCCTCCTGCATTTGGGAGCGTAACCCGAGAATAGTCGATCAAATGTCCTTCGATCAGCTCGTTAATATCCCAACGATCGCCAAACTGTTCTCCTACCGCAATCGGAACTTTGACCTGTTGCCTGAGCATCCGATATACGCCGGGGTTCTCCGATCGAATAAGGTCTTCTACAAAGTAGGGTTCCAGGTCTTCGATAAGGGAACTGAGACGAATTGCCTCAGCCATATCGAGCCGGGTATGGTAATCGATCGACCAGTCTCCGTCCTTGCCAACACCCTCCCGAATCTCAACGCAGTTTTCATACGTCCTGCGGATCGCTTCACGAGAATTGTAGGGCCGGCCCTTCTCCGGGCCCGCCGAGGAGGTCCGGAAGGCTCGAAACCCTGCCTCGATGCAAGCCCTTGCCGTTTCGCGGTGCGATCCTTTCCAGGGAAAAGCGGTCGAGTAACACTCAATGTACTCTCGCGTCAACCCGCCCAGCAACTCGTACAGAGGAACGTTTAAGGCTTTTCCACGGATGTCCCAGAGTGCGAGATCCAATCCACCGAGCGCGTGGAGCTTTTCACGGCCCGGAGGGTAGAAGTAACCCCGGTACATCATCTGCCAGAGATGCTCAATTCGAGTCGGATCTTGCCCGATAAGCATCGCCCCACATTGAACAACCGTATCCCGGGAACCCCCCTCGCCGATACCGGTGATTCCCTGATCGGTCTCCACCGTTATCACGTCGTTGCTCTGACTGAGAGTGGGCTTTGAGTTTGGAGAGCGATAAAACCGAATCCGACTGATCTTCATCTTAGGTGCTGCCGCATAACCGCCGGTGACGCCGCTAATACCAGCACCTGATGCAAGTAGGGACGATTTAAGGAAGGCACGCCTTTTCATGCAGGTATTCTAAAACAGACTCGGAGAAGAGTCCCGCAATTCTAAATGCTTTCATCCAGGCAAGCTTTGTGCGATAAAAAAAGGGTGCAACAAGATGGCCTTCCATTTTCACACTCCTATTGGGTGTTACGGGGAAAGCTCCTTGCCGGTTTTTATCCCGGTGCAGAGGACCCCGAAGAGGCAGACAGAAAATTCCGACGGCTTCTTGAGGCAGGCATCAGTTGCCTTATCAACCTTATGGAAGAAGACGAGATCAATTACCTAGGCTCTCCCTTCATGCCCTATCAGCCGCTTCTCGAGAGAATAGCTTCTTCCAGAGGCTTGCGTGTCAAATGCCGGCGCTTTCCAATTCGGGATCTTTCAATTCCGTCCATCGACCAGATGTCTCAGATTCTGGATTCAATCGACGAAGCTTTGGGGGCTGGGCAGCCCGTTTACGTCCACTGCCTGGGGGGAATCGGACGCACAGGAACGGTTGTCGGCTGTTACCTTTTGAGGCATGGTCTCGCCGGCCCTGAGAATGTCCTCCAGTATATCGCAGAACTGCGGAAGGATACCCCGGAACTCTATTACAGAAGGTCTCCTGAAACTGAAGAGCAGCGTCGTTTCGTCCTTGAGTGGGCATCGGTGGACCGACCGGACGGAACGCCGGGTTTGGACAAAGTTCGCGATAGAGAATGATAGATGCCGGGGACCAGATGCCAGATGCCGGATACCGGATGCTGGATACCAGATGCCGGAT
>JAUWTT010000173.1 GCA_030614585.1 Acidobacteriota bacterium | reverse complement strand
TGTCCAGCAGGAACAGGTCAAACGGTTTGGTTCTCGGGTGCGGGTGCTGGAAGCCCGCGAATTGGATGATCGAGTCGAGCTCGCTGATTATTTAGAGTGCGAGTTGCCGGTCTATATTAGTGTGGACATGGACGGGTTCGATC
This sequence comes from Acidobacteriota bacterium, assembly GCA_030614585.1. GTDB lineage: Bacteria > Acidobacteriota > UBA6911 > RPQK01 > JAPXNP01 > JAUWTT01. The sequence continues at coordinate 7,631 of JAUWTT010000173.1, read as the reverse complement.
CTGCTTATGACCCAGGTGTTTCACATCCAGTGCCAGGGGGACTGTCGCCCCGGCAGGTGCTGAATCTTTTCCACCGTGCGGACTGGAGACTTGTTGGAATGGATGTGGTGGAAGTGAATCCGCTCCGGGACGTCAACAACCTGACCGCTATCCTCGCAGCACGAATTCTGCACGAAGGAATGGCTTATTCCTGGCGGCAATCCCAATTCTAAGCTCGAACCTCGAAATGCGAATCTCAGTTCACGCAAAGTCTGCAAAGCTCGCTGAGGGCCTAAAAACCAAAAGACAAGCCCGCGCTGGCACAGACAGACTTCCCTTTGCGCGAAACACCTTGGCGCCTTTGCGTGAGGCCATTTTCGATTTTTTGAGCTTAGCATTGGGCCTGCGATCCAACCACACCCAAATCCGAAGGCAATGCCAATTCACCTTATTGACATATAAAGTAAGTGTGAGTAATTCTAAGGTTGACTTCGAGAGTGCTCTGACCTATTCTGTCTCTTGTGAACCCATAAAATCAATAAAACGCTGAAAATGGCGAAGATGAAACGGTTTCTAACAACGGGTCAGGCCGCCGAGCTTTGCTCGGTCACGCCGGATACTGTTTTGAAGTGGATACGGTCGGGACGACTGGTTGCAGCCCGGACTGCTGGTGGACACCACCGGATCGAGTGGGGTGCTCTTGAGTGCTTCATGGCAAAGCCGCAAGTCTCGAACGACCCGACCTCATACTCCCCCGTCTTGCGCACTGATCTCATCCCGGGAGACCGGCGGTTTCGATTCTGTTGGGAATCCAAGAGTCGTACCCAGGTTCTGGAAGTTTGCACAAAGTGCGCCGCCTTCATCATGAGAGCTCAGCGGTGCTATGAAGTTGCGAAAATGGTCGCTGGGGAAGAAGGGGAGTGGGCCTTCTGCCCGGGGACCTGCGACGATTGTGATTACTTTCGGGAAGTGAGCGGGCAGCGCATGAACGTTCTTGTGATCACGGGTGACTCCGGTTTGACCGGTGGACTGATTGCAGGGGCCAACCGGGCCCCGTTCAACCTGCAGATTGCCGATTGCGAGTATACCTGCTCTGCGGTCATTAACCATTTCCGACCTGATTTCGCGTTTGTAGACTGCGGTCTCGGTGTGGAGACCAGTGAAGATATTTGTTGTCACCTGCGGGGAGATCCGAGGATTCCTTTCGTTCGAGTCATCCTGGCAGGGGCCGATGCTGATTTTCCGACTAAGTGCCAGCAACGATTTCTGGCTCGTATTTCGCGCCCCTTTGGAGTTGAAGACATTAGCAAGTGTATCAGCTACCTCGGAAGCGTGGGATCGAAGAGCCTAACGGGAGCAGGGGATGCACGTTCCTGATCAGAAGCGGGTTGAAAGAACCAGGAGGGAGTCAATGGTTACAGCTGAAGTTGAAACAGAACAGATTCAATTGATCAAAGGAGACATTACACTGCTCGAAGTAGATGCCCTGGTTTTCTATGCTGAACCGAATCTTGAGCTTGGCTCAGGTTTTGGGACGGCTATCTCGATACGGGGTGGTCCGACGGTGAAAAAGGAACTGGAAAGATTAGGCCCGGTCGGGACCGGGGAGGCGGTTGTTAGCGGGGCCGGGAACCTCAAGGCGAGCTACATTATCCACGCGGTCGGTCCGAGATTCCAGGAAGAGAACACTGAAGAGAAACTCAAAACGACCATCTTGAATTCTTTGAGATGTGCTGAGGAGGCTGGTGCGAAGACCATAGCCTTCCCTCCAATGGGAACCGGATTTTACGGGATTCCCCTGGACTTGTGTTCACGCCTGCTGGTCGAACTTGTTTCCGATCACTTGAAGACCTCGGCCAGCTTGAAAGAGGTAATCATTTGCGTACAGGACGCCAGAGAGTTCGAACCGTTTCGGAAAGAACTATCGAAAGTGACTGGTTGAAGGAGAGGTTGAGATGAGCGATTTCCTGCATTTTTCCGAACACACCCTTCAGGAAGTAGCCTTGGTGTTTATGGCGTGTGTTTATGTGACTCGAATTGTGTGGTTTCTTCGTTTCGCAGCCGGTAAAGAACGTCAGGGACAGACCGGATCAGGGGCGACGTCTCCGACGAAGGGGTTCATATACTCTTGGGCCAATGTGGCGATGCCCTGGGCGATGGAAAGTACTCGCACTAAGCCAAGCCTTTACGTTCAGTTTGTGCTGTTCCACCTGGGAGTAACCACAGCAATAGGGCTTTCGTTTGTCATTCCGTATGCCCCGGCGTTGCTGGAGAACGGCCTGCTCGTTTTGATTCTCCAGATTGTAATCGGATTGGCCTTTCTGGTTGGCGTGCGCCGGTTCATACGTAGAGTTTCGGACCCTTATATGAGAGCGATCAGCACTCCGGATGACTACTTCTCACTGTTGCTTTTGACGGCCTGGTTCTTCTTTGCTGTCCTGGCGGTTCCCAACAACAGTGCTGGAGGGGAATGGCACCTTCTCATGTACTTTTGGCTGACCGCGTTCTTCCTGGTTTACGTACCTTTCAGCAAGATTTCACATTACCTCTACTACCCCTTCACTCGCTTCTACTTCGGAAGAAGTATGGGATACCGGGGGGTATATCCGATTCGGCGAGTACACAAGGCGAAAACCAGTTGAAAGAGATCCGTCGAACAACGAGGAATTACTTATGAAGAAAAGCACCGCAGAAGAATCTCGATCGCACAAAGCGCAAGTAGTTGTTGATCGCCTGGGAAAGAAACTGAATCGGCAGATAGTCGGCTCAATGGTGGCTTGTGTTCACTGTGGGCTTTGTACCGACTCGTGTCATTACGTGTTGTCCAACCCTGGCGATCCTACCTACGCTCCCGCCTACAAGGCCGATCGCATCAGGAAGATCTTTAAGAGACATTATGATTGGACCGGGCGTGTCTTTCCGTGGCTGGTAGGTGCAAAAACCGTAATGACGGATGAGGAGCTGGAGGAGCTCAAAGACATATCTTTCGGCAAGTGCACAAACTGTCGACGTTGTTCGCTCAACTGTCCTATGGGTGTCGACTTCGCGACGATGAACAGAATGACGCGCGGCCTCCTGGTGTCTGTAGGAATTATGCCTGAGGGTGTCGCTACGGTCAGCAAGGACCAGTGGGAACTCGGTAATCAGATGGGAGTCCTCAAAGAGGATTATCTCGAGACTCTCGAGTGGATGGAGGAGGAACTTCAAGACGAACTGGATGATCCGTCCGCCAAGATTCCCGTTGATAAAGAAGACTGTGCTGTCGTGTATTCGATCAATCCGAGGGAAGCGAAGTACGATCCGCGGACCATTGGGGATGCTGCCAAGATCTTTCATGCTGCGGGGGAAGACTGGACCATGCCCAGTGACGGCTGGGATATGACCAACTTCGGACTGTTCTCGGGAGATGACGAGCTGGGCGGTGCAGTTGCGCGACACCTTTTTGACCGAGTCCAGGAACTCGGTGGTAAAAAACTCGTGATTTCGGAATGTGGACACGGTTATCGTTCCACCCGGTGCGAGGCTCCAAACTGGGCAAAGTACGATGTTCCTTTTGAGATGGAGAGCTCGGTGGAGACGATGCTGCGATACGTAAAAGAGGGTCGCATCAAACTCGATAAGACGCGGAATTCCAAGCCAGTCACTTTCCATGATTCCTGCAATCTGGCTAGGAGCTGTGGAATCACGGAGGAGCCGCGAGAGCTTTTGAACCTGGTCTGCACCGACTTCAGGGAGATGTATCCCAATCGCGAGGAAAACTACTGCTGCACAGGTGGCGGCGGTGCGATGTCGATGTCTGAATATACGCCAAGAAGGCTTAAGTCAGGGAAGGTCAAGGCCGAGCAGCTCAAAGCAACGGGTGCAAAGGTGGTTGTGACATCCTGCCATAACTGCGTGGATGGCTTAACGGACGTCATCCGACACTACGAACTCGACATGGAGGTGACGCAGTTAGTCAATCTTGTGGCGGAAGCTCTGGTGATAGAGAAGCCGGCACGGGTCCCGACCGTGGTAGAAGATCTGCCACTGGCTGGACGACGAATCGTAGTAGCCGACGACGAACCGGATCAGCTACTGTACCTGGCCACCGTTATGGAAGACTACGGTGCAACCGTGTACCAAGCGGCATCAGGTGATGAGGCTCTGACGCTTGTACGGAAGGAAAAGCCTGATCTGGTCACGCTCGATCTGGCTATGCCTGGAAGACCCGTCACTGAGATCTATGAAGTGCTGAGGAGTGACTCCGAGTTGGAGGGTCTCAAGATCTGTATTATTACGGGCCGACCTGAGATGAGAGAACTGATCTATCAGCGGATGGAGACCCCGCCAGATGGGTACCTCGATAAGCCTCTGAGCGAGGATGACCTTCTGCGAGGAGTCAGAAAGGTGTTGGAGCTTTCACATCAGGAAGTTTGACCTCCTACTGAGCAGAAAGGGGCTCGAAATGGATAACCCCTATAAAGAGTACTTTGATTCTTTGCCCTGTTATTTGACGGTGCAGGATCGCGACTTCAGAATCGTCGATGCCAATCAGAGATTTCGCCAGGACTTCGGCGATTGGGAGGGGCGATTCTGCTATCAGGTCTACAAGCATCGCAGTGAAAAGTGTGAGATCTGTCCAGTTGAACGAGCATTCTGGGATGGGCAGTGTCATCGAAGTGAAGAGCAGGTCCGTTGTATCGATGGCAAAGAGGTGTCCGTTGTCGTTGAAGCAACCCCTATTACCCGTGGCGATGGAGAGATCACTCGCGTCATGGAAATGTCGACGGACGTGACCTTGATAAAGCGGTTTGAAGACCAGATGAGAGAAGGGCGGAGGCGCTATCGCTTGCTGTTTGAAGAAGTCCCTTGCTACATCACCATTCAGACCCCGGAATTGCGAATCATTGAAACGAATCGTGCTTTTCGCGAAGACTTTGGAGACTCGCTCGGCTGTCACTGCTATAAGTCATACAAGCATCGCACCGAAGAGTGCCTACCGTGTCCTGTCAGGCAGACTTTTGAAGACGGGCTACCCCATTCCACCGAGGAGGTCGTCAAAGCACCTGGAGGCGATCCTGTGAATGTCCTGGTGTCGACTGCTCCAATACATGACGAGGCGGGGAACGTGGTTAGTGTGATGGAGATGAGCACCAACATTACCGAGGTGCGAAGGCTGGAATCTCAACTCACATCCTTGGGCCTTTTGATCGGATCTGTTTCACACGGCCTGAAGGGTTTGCTTAACGGCTTGGCGGGGGGCATGTACCTGGTTAACACCGGGTTCTCAAAGGACAATGAAGGGCGGGTACACAAGGGATGGGAGATTGTTGAGCGAAATGTTGGCCGGATCCGCAGCATGGTCTCAGACATCCTCTACTACGCAAAAGACCGTGAGCCGAACTGGGAAGTCTTGTCGGCTGATACCCTTGCCCGCGAAGTTTTCAGTCTCGTTGAGTCGAAAGCAGAGGAGCTGAATGTGAAGCTCGACCTTGCGATTGAAGAGACTCCCGGAGACTTGGAAGGTGATAGCAAGGCGATCCGGTCCATGCTGGTGAATCTCCTGGAGAACTCAATCGATGCCTGTCGTCTCGATAGCAGTGACGCAGAACATTCTGTAACCCTCGGAGTGCATGGAAACATGGAGCGGGTGCAGTTCCTGGTCTCCGATAATGGCATCGGGATGGATCAGGAGACATGTGAGAAGGCCTTCACTCTCTTCTTCTCTTCAAAAGGTAGTGAAGGTACCGGATTGGGACTCTTTATCGCCAATAGAATTGCGGAGGCTCACGGAGGCAAGATAACATTGGAGTCTGAGTTGGGGAATGGGACCCAATTCACCGTGATGCTGCCGCGGTCCAGGGGTGAACTCGGTTCCGGACCACACTGATCTCCGGGTAACTCGAGTTTTTCACTGCGAGCGAATGGCTGACATTTGGGGATTTACTCTGGGGGCTTAAGGAGGTGTTTGATGCCCAGCGATAAGAAATTGGTGCTGGTGGTCGATGATGAGCCTGATACCGTGACATTTCTTTCGACCGTACTGGAAGACAATGGATTTGAAACTCGTACGGCCTCTGATGGAAAGGCGGCTGTTCGGGCCATTGAGGAGGAACCGCCTGACTTGATGACTCTGGATGTCACCATGCCGGAGAAGTCGGGTGTCGCCGTTTACCGTTTTGTTAAAGAGAACGACCAGTACAAGAACATTCCGGTGATTATCATTACCGGCGTATCAAGCGACTTTAGGAGATTTATCTCCACGAGGCGTAAGGTTCCCGCCCCAGACGGTTACATTTCAAAACCAGTTGATCACAAGGAACTGGTCGAACTGGTGAAATCCCTGCTCGAAAAGAAAGAACTGTCAGCTTCGGCCTGAACCGGCCCTGATCCAAATCGGCTTTTCCCTTCCGTAGCTAGGGGATTAACCACTAATTCACGAAATCACTAGGATTTCTTGTGCCTTTGTGACTTGTGGTTTGAATTATCCGGATTGAACCATTCTCCACCTCCCTGAAACCAAAAGAATTTTCCAGGGTGCTGTATTGCACCCTCTGTACTTGATTACGTCGGAGAGCGATAATCTGCGAGGAGGCGGATAACGAAGGCGCTATATCGGAGGGCCCCTCCGATGCGCTCCAAAGCCGCCGCTGATGCTGGCCGTTACAAAACCGGACTAACCGGAGAAAGCACGAATTGAGCACTGACAAAATCACGCTTGCCCAGCTTGAGGCCTTCCTGTTCAAGGCTGCCTACATCTTCCGCGGCAAGATGGACGCCTCCGAGTTCAAGGAATTCATATTCGGTATGCTCTTCCTGAAGCGGCTCTCCGACGAGTTCGACCGCAAGCTAAAACAGCTTCGCACAAAGGACTTCGCCATAGAAATGCGGCGAGTGGAGAAGCTGCGCTTGCTCAAAACCTCACTGATGCAGTACCTGCTCACCGGGAACGTGTGTGTCACCCCTCTGCTGACTGAACCGCAGGAGTCTGGCGCATGAGGTGCGGGAGCTTTCAGCAGAGGCCCTGGATCGGCAAATGAATGTGGCAGGAGCTCCGGACGAGGCTGCTTTTCCGAAAAATGTGGGTCTGCTCTTTTTCAACAAACACCCGAGGCGGTTTTTCCCGGCGACACAGATTGATGTAGTCTGGTTCCCGGAAGGCGCAGGTGGGGATCGATTTGACGAGAAGACCTTTGAAGGCCCTCTTGCTCAGATCGCTCGTGACGCGTTGAGCTATATCCAGACCCACTACCTCAAGCAAACAGTCGTCAAGCACCCGGACCGGGCCGAGGCGGAGCGCTTCTGGAATTTTCCGTATGCCGCCATCGAAGAGGCGGTGGTCAATGCCGTGTATCATCGGTCTTACGAGATTCGCGAACCGATCGAAGTGCGCATCACCCCGGAGGATCTGACGGTGCTGAGTTTTCCCGGCCCTGATCGTTCTATCCGGATGGCGGACCTAAGGGTCGGCAAAGCAGTCAGCCGTCGCTATCGCAACCGTCGAATTGGTGAGTTCCTCAAAGAGCTGGAGCTCACCGAGGGTCGCTCCACGGGGATCTCGAAGATACTGAAGGTGATGAAGGGCAATGGCTCGCCTTTGCCGGAGTTTGACACCGATGATGGCCGGAGGTATTTCCTGATCCGACTGCCGGTGCATCCGAAGGCAGTCTCGG
>JAUWTT010000610.1 GCA_030614585.1 Acidobacteriota bacterium | reverse complement strand
AGAATTCTTTGTGCTTTGGTGGTCAATCTTCTTAACCGATTACCGATCACCGATGACAGTTCACCGATAACCGGTTCGTCGTTCGCACTTCGCACTTTCTTCAGGCCCCAAGACCCAAGACCCTCTCCTCACTTCTGCCCGTAGTAGGCTTGCGGCCCGTGTTTTCGCAAAAAATGTTTGTCCAGCAAGGCGGGTGAGATGGATGCAGCCTCGGGGTTGAGGTGGATGGTGTAGAGGGCTATTCTTGCGATTTCCTCCAAGAGCACTGCCGTACGTGCAGCCTCCCGGGCAGAGGCTCCCCAGCTAAATGGCCCGTGTCCGGAGACCAGAACCGAGGGGAATTCGGTCGGATCCAGTTCGGCGAAACGCCGAACGATCACGTTGCCGGTGTTTCGCTCATATCCATTTTCTATTTCGTGGGGCTGCATCGATTCTGTTATCGGAACTGGACCGTGGAAGTAATCGGCATGTGTGGTTCCGAAACAGGGGATTTCGAGTCCTGCCTGCGCCCATGAGGTGGCGAATCGCGAATGGGTGTGAGCGACACCTCCAACCTTGGGGAAGGATCTGTAGATGACGAGATGGGTAGGTAGATCCGAGGATGGGTGCAGAGTCCCCTCGACAATATTCCCTTCCAGGTCAGTTACGACCAGGTCTTCGGATGTCAGCGCGCTATAGTCCACCCCGCTGGGTTTGATGACCACAAACTTCCGATCTCGAGTGATGCCGCTGGCATTTCCAAATGTTGAGACCACCAACCCCTGTTGCACCAACTCCAGGTTGGCTTCGAGAACTTCCTGTTTCAACTTCCTCAGCGAGTCATCCATTTCTGATCCCTTCAATCATCTCTCAGCCTCTGATCGGGTTCGAGTCTTTAAATTGTATCGCATGGCTCCTCAACCCTGAATTTACCTGAGCGGAAAAGAAGTCGAGACGAGCTTCGAGCCTTACTGTTATCGGTTATCGGCCTGTCCTCCATAGCTTTAGCGAAGGAGGATGATCGGGGTGATCGGTAATCCGTAATCGGTAATCGGTGATCGGTTATCGTAGGTAGTGAGTAGTACGAAGTGAGGATTGTCAGAATAAGGATTCTAGTGATTTCGTGATTTAGTGGTTGAGTCCCGAGTCCATTCGAACTTCGAACTTCGCACTTCGAACTTCGAACTTTCTTTAGGCCCCAAAACCTTGACGCCTGACGCCTGAGTTCCATATCGTGACGTGTAAGAGTCTATCCAGCGGAAGGAAGGTGTGGACGTGTCAATCAGGATTCTGATTACCGGCGGGACTTTCGACAAAGAGTACGACGAGATTAAGGGTCGACTCTTCTTCAAAGATACTCACATTGCCGAGATGTTGAAATTGGCCCGTTGCCGACTGGATGTTCAGATCCGAACGGTGATGATGATCGATAGCCTGGAGATGACCTCTGAGGATCGCGGGCTGGTACTTCAGAATTGCCTCAAGGCACCAGAGACCTGTATCGTCATTACCCACGGAACGGACACGATGGTCAAAACCGCTCGTGTGTTGGCCGGGGCGATCAAGGATAAGACAATCGTGCTGACAGGCGCGATGATTCCCTACGCTTTTGGGAGTTCTGACGGGCTTTTCAACCTGGGGAGTGCCCTTTCGTTGGTGCAAGCGCTCCCTCACGGGGTGTACATTGCGATGAATGGTCAGTACTTTGAATGGAACCGAGTGAAGAAGAATCGGGAGCTCGGGCTATTCGAAATAATGGAGTGAGATTGCCGACGAAAGCCGGACAACTGAGCGGGGCCACGAAAGCTGTCAAAGTTGGACGGAATTCGTGAGGCTCTGAGTGAACGCCGGTTGTTGGGAGGTTCGCTATGTTTAAAGAAGGTTCGGTCTTGCTTGGCCGAGGGCTTCTCCTGAAGCTACTCGTTTTTCTCACTTATTGTGCTTTCCAAAACGCATATCCTTGTCTTGGTGCACAGTCCGGTACCCAGGCATCCGAGCTGTCCGAAGACTCGCTTCCCAAGACTACTGTCTGGGTCGGGCTCGACGGGAAACCTCTTCCTTTTACAAGTCACGAAGAGATCAAGGAGTTTCTTCGTACTGCGAAGGTTGTGTCAAAGCATGGCGTTGATGTCGGTGTCACCAATCCTTGGAGACTGGTTCTCGAGCGGGATGGAGTCAAGGCGCAGGGTATTTTTCGGCATGTTGACCTCTACAAAGAGAGTTGGGTGGATCCGAACCGGGGGCCTCGTTTAAGGTGGCGCGACTATTGCGTTTATGAGTGCGCAGCTTACGAACTGAGCAGACTCCTGGGTCTTGACTTCATTCCACCTGTAGTCCAGAGGCGTATTGACAAGACGGACGGCACACTACAGCTATGGGTCGAGGACGCACTCATGGAGAAGGATCGGGAGGAAGAGAGCATCCTGCCGCCTAACTCGCTGAAGTTTGTCCTTCAAGTGCAGGTGATGAAGATTTTCGACGACTTGATTTACAATGACGATCGAAATTCGGGCAATATGCTTTATGATAAGACGTGGAAGCTCTGGCTGATTGACCACACCCGCGCATTTCGATTGTATGAGGAACTCCCCGAACTTGATCAGCTGCAGCGATGTGAAAGAGGGCTGTGGGAGAATCTGCAGAAGTTGGACGAAGAGGTCGTCAGAGCGCGGATGAAAGGCTTACTCAGCGGTATGGAGATCAAAGGCCTGCTGCGGCGCATTGATTTGATGGTTGAGCATTACCGTGCACGGATCGCCGAAAAGGGTGAGGCCGGCATCCTGTTCACTGTTCCGTAATCGAAGAGAGGTTTGACAAGGATGTGGCATTTGGCGTTGTTCTCGGCGTT
>JAUWTT010000488.1 GCA_030614585.1 Acidobacteriota bacterium | reverse complement strand
CATCAGACAAATGCCCTTCCATGTGGAATCAGAATGCCCTCAGTATAGGTCCAAATTGCGAATAGGGTCAACTAAGGATTTGCGGAATTACAAAAATAATTAATGGCTGGCTCTCTATTCTCTGAAAACGATGCTGTCGAGTCACACAGAATCCATTCCATGGTTCGCCTCAGTCGGCCCAAGGCCTGGAAAAAACCATGAAAGCCCCGGGCACAGCTATCAAGATTGTCGAGACTCCCTCCACCCCGGATTGGCGTACATATCTGCTAACCCACGGTATCCTCAAAGCCGATACCCTGAAGTGCGACGAAATCAAACTCTAGGACAACTCCACTCGCCGCCCTTCAACAGCCGAGCAATAGGCCGAGTAAACTGTTCGTACAACTTCAAGACCAAGACGTCCGTCAGTCCTGGCCGGTTGTTCCTTACTGACCGCCTCCACAAACGCCTGACACATGGCCAGGTGCCCGGACGTCCAGTCTTCATCCGGCATCGGAGTACTCCAACCAGCCTTTGTCTCGTTCTTTTCCATGATATAAGCGTCACCGAATACAGCCGCGTCTGGAGAGAAAGCCTGAAGCATATTGTTAGGGCTGAGATTGCATTTAAACTGGGCGTTTGACATGAAGATTTCCAGACGGCTTTCCATCCCTCCAAGAACAGCGTCAGAGGCCCATACGATCCCTCGTGAACCGTCCTGAAAAGTGATTATTGCAGAAGCCCAGTTCTCAACATCCTGCCAACCCCTGGCCACCCACTCTTCTTTTTCGGCCACCAGCGACGGAATCTTACTCAGGTCCCCGACCTCTGCCGAAACAGAGACCGGTCTGATTGGAACACCATCACGGTTCATCCCCTCCTGGTGCTTGAGATGAATCATGGCACCAATCGGATGGGCACCTAGCCTGATCAGTGCCCCACCACCCGTGTACCGCCAAATCTTCGAGAATGGTGAATGCGACCCGCAATGGCATTCTCCACCTCGCATTTCAAGGATCGTGCCCTTCGACTCCAGCATCAAGTCTGTCGCCTTGACCACTGATGGGGAATAGATCCAGTTTTCGCCATACATCAAGAGAACACCCGCTTTGTCTACCGCTTCCACCATGGCTTCAGCATCGCCAACGGCCACGCGAAGCATTTCTCTTCGGTCACGGGCTGAGATGTCCTGGTCAGACGTTTCAGCCGGGAGATCCTGTCCTACGTAAGCCGTCAGCGGTTTTGTACAGACTATGTGCTTGCCCGCTGATGCAGCCGCTTCCGTCATCGGACGGTGCAGATGATTGGGAACACATAAATCAACCAGGTCAACTTCAGGAAGTTCAAGAAGTTCCCTGTAATCGGTCAGCCACTTGGGAATAGAGTGCTGTCGAGCATAAGCCTCGGCCCTCTCATCAACGGTATCGACCACCGCTACTACTCTACTTGGCACTCCCGCCACTCTGGCGTAACACCGAGCTCGCGTCTCAGCCAGGAAACCCGCGCCAACAATGCCAATTCCAATCTCACGATTGTTCTTCATTTTTCCTCCTCTGGTTCGCTGACTCTGGTACCATCATCAGCCTTTCGAACCTGTTCAGCAGTTGGGGACGCCGAACATCCGGCACCATTGCTTCCGTATCGTGGCCGGGTCCCTTTCACAGCGCAGGCTCCTTGCCCGGCCCAACATGTCGGCTTGCCTGCTCTCATGCTCAAGAATACAATCCCTTAGACAAAACACAAGTGGATTGAGAAGAGAAATCGCCGGTCGGGATGCTTCCTGGTGGTTTCTCGTTTCTTTAGCCGAGGGAGTCCAAAGTGAAAGTTAGTATTGCAGTCGTGCCGGTAGCCGGTCTGGGAACACGTTTGCTGCCGGCTACGAAATCACAGCCCAAGGAAATGCTTCCGGTCGCTAAGCGACCGGTCGTTCAATACATAGTGGAGGAACTTGAAGCCAACGGGATCAAGCAGATTCTGTTGGTGACAGGGAAAAACAAAACCTCGATCGAAAATCATTTTGATTTCGACCATGAGCTAACTCGGCACCTTCGTGAAGGGGGCAAGGAGCAACTGCTGCCCCAGCTGGAATACGAACGAATGCGCTTACAGTTCTTCTTCACACGACAGCGCAAGCAGAAGGGCTTAGGAGATGCCATCCTCTGTGCACAGCATTTCACCCAGGATCATCCTTTTGTGGTCGCGCTGGGCGACAGCATTCTGGGCCTCAATGGATCGTCACAGACGGTAGGTCAAATGGTGGAGGTTTTTCACGATCAGCGACCTGCCTGTGTCATCGCTGTGGAAGCGGTGCCGGCCGAGAACGTTTCATCGTACGGTATTGTCCAGCCAAGCGGAGAGGAATCGGTGTTCCAGATCCTTGATCTGATCGAAAAGCCCTCTCTTGAAGAGGCTCCAAGTAATCTGGCCATAGCAGCACGATATGTGTTCGCACCAGGAATCTACCAGGCTATCAAGAACACCAAGCCGGGACGACAGGGTGAAATCCAGCTGACGGATGCAGTCCGGGCACTTCTCCAAGCGGGCGAGAAGGTCATCGGGTTTCGGTTGCCCCCTGGGGAGAGACGGTACGACATCGGGAATTTCGAAAGCTACTTCAAAGCCTTCATAGAGTTCGCACTTCACGATTCCGAACTTGGAGACAGTATCAGGGACTACCTTAAGGAAGTTTGCAGTGAGAATCGTTGAAACAAAGGCCTGTGCCCGGATTGGTCTCTTGGGAAACCCTTCGGACGGGTACTTTGGAAAGACAATTTCGACAACCATTCAAGACTTTCGAGCCAGTGTCGTACTTTATGAATGGCCCGAGTTGGAGATTGTACTGGGCCATCCGGATCGCGGTCTTTTCAACAGCATTGACGATCTTGTCGAAGACGTCAGACTTAACGGGCTCTACGGGGGTCTGCGGCTGATCAAGGCCGCGATCAAGGTATTTGCCGAGTATTGCCGCGGAAAAGGGCTGCCAATCAGTTCCCCGAACTTCGCACTTCGGTACGAAACAGAAATACCGAGACAGGTTGGGCTAGCCGGCTCGAGTGCGATTATTACGGCAACTTTTCGAGCACTGATGGATTTCTTCAGCATCCAAATCCCAAACGAGATCCTCGCCAACCTTATTCTGGAAGTTGAGACGCAGGAGATCGGGATTGCAGCGGGCCTTCAAGATCGAGTATGCCAGGTCTACGGAGGCTTGGTCTTCATGGATTTCAACGAAGCCTATTTCAAGGCTAATGGACATGGCCGCTATCAATCGCTGGACCCAGGCTTACTCCCACCTCTGTTTCTGGCCTACAGAGAAAACCTGAGCCAAATATCGGGAATCTATCACAGCAATTTGCGAGAGAGGTGGAGGCTGGGTGACCCAAAGGTGGTCGATGCCATGCGGGCGTTTGGCGAACTTGCCGAGGAGGGCAAACAGTGCCTGCTCGAGCGTGATTATGACAGGCTCGCTAAACTGATCGACAGAAACTTCGACATTCGCTCGGAGTTGGTAGAACTCGACCCCTCGAACGTAGAGATGGTCCACCTTGCCCGTCGGCTCTGAGTGTGCGCCAAGTACGCAGGTTCAGGAGGTGCAATCGTCGGAATCTGTGAAGAGGATGATCTGTTTCTTCAACTGCAGAAGGAGTTTGGACGTCTAGGCTGCAAGGTCATCCGACCGAATGTTCAAGAGCTGAAGCCTAGTAAGAGCTAACCAGTTCCAAGTGTCAAATGTCAAATGCCAAATGCCAAGTTCGTCGTTCGTCGTTCCCCAGGTTTCCAGTTCCCAGCTCCCAGTTCTGTCAAGTCCTGACGAAAAACTGACACCTTGTGATTGATGTTAAGGGTTAGCGGTCATAGACAGTGCCGCCCAGATCTCAAAACCCTTCGTCGTAAACTTAGTCGATCAATTCATGAAAATTCCGACAGACTTCCCGATCGGGTTGGCGACGAGGGTG
>JAUWTT010000564.1 GCA_030614585.1 Acidobacteriota bacterium | reverse complement strand
GAGGAAACCCTGGAAAAAATCGGTCCAGGCTGTCGCGATTAGGCCACCCACAAAACTGTAGAGAATGAAGATCACAGTCATGGCTATCACGACGTTGTTCACCCCGACGTCACCCCCAGCCGCCTGATTGATGACCTTTGCCGCACCCTTCAACATGCTGGCGGTATTGAGGGTGAAGTAGGCAAGAGCAAACACCGTGTAGACCATTCCCATCCAGGCGCCATATCGGTCCTCCGTCAACTCTGCGATGGTCGTGCGCCGAATGCGACGGAATACCGGAGCCATGACCCAGTAGAACGGTGTGGCAAAAAGGTTCTTCCAGTGGAACCAGATCCCCGACATCCCTGTCGTATACACAGCTCCGGCCAGGGACACAGGCATTTCGGCGTGAGTGCCAATCCCAAAACTCTGGCCAATCATGAGCCATTTCCCGAATTTCCTTTTCCCCAGGAAATAGCCCTCGGAATCCTTGACCCTGAAACCGGCAGCGATTCCGATCATGGTGACGATAACCATGTAGCCAATGAGAATGACCCAATCGAGAGTTGCAATTTGCATGAATGAATAATACCGAGGAAAAAAGCCAAAACCAAGAGCTAAAGGGCCTGTTGCGATTGGCGGAGTTGGGGATTTGGAGTTGGTTTCAGGTATCAGTGGGCATGTCGGGGGAGACTTCGTCGCTAGCTTAATCGTAAACTTTGTCGGACTTTCTGTGCGTGACTCGACTAAGCTTTGTCCTAAGCTTTGTCGTTCCAACCATCAAGCTTCCGACGAAGTTTACGATTAAGCTTACGACAAAGGGAGTAAGTCAACCACTCGTTCCCCTTCGGCGTAAGCTTTGTCCTAAGCTTTGTCGTTCCTCACCACCAAGCTTCCGACGAAGTTTACGATTAAGCTCACGACAAAGGGATCCGAAAGAGGGAAGCAGACTTTACGATTCTGGGATATCCTGTCGAACTTGAGTAACACTAACGACACGCAGGGTTGCACAAGCCTGTCTTTATCTCTTGTTCTTGGAAACTGGCTCACACAAGGACAGGGAGGCAAACTATGCTGAAAAGAGGATTTATCGATCTTCAGGTTAATGGCTATTTGGGCGTCGATTTCTCTGAACCGGGATTGACCCTGGACGAGGTTCGGATGGTCACTCACGCCCTTATTGAACGAGGAACAATTGCGTACTGTCCCACTGTGATTACCAGCTCCCTGGACACCTATGAACAGAACCTTCCCGTCCTCGTCCAGGCCATGGAAGAACCTGACCTCCAGCCCCATTTGCTTGGAATTCATCTCGAAGGTCCATTCATTTCACCAGAAGATGGTGCGAGGGGTGCTCACCCACTCCCTTTCACCCGGACGCCTGACATCGATTTCTTCGAGCAACTCCTTGGACTAACAGAAGGTAGGGTTAGCATCGTGACCGTGGCACCGGAACTCGATGGCGCTGAGGATCTGATGCAGTGTATCGCCGGACACGGCATCCGGGTTTTCCTGGGACACCACCTGGCTGGACCTGATGCGATCGAGAAAGCATGCCGTGCAGGGGCTTCAGCTTCCACTCATCTGGGAAACGGTCTGCCCAATATGCTGCCACGTCACTTGAATCCGCTCTGGGATCAGCTTGCTGAAGATCAACTCACGGCGCTGCTGATCACGGACGGACACCACCTGCCGGATAACTTCATTCGAGTAGTGTCGAAAGTCAAGGCCCCTGAAAAGCTTGCCGTGACAAGCGACTCAGCTCCAATCGCCGGGTGGGCCCCCGGCCGCTACAACACACTGGGGCAGGAGGTTCTGCTCGAAGAATCCGGGCGTCTCTGGAATCCGGTCGGACAGCATCTGGTGGGATCTTCTTCATGCATGATGCAGTGCATGAACTACCTGGCTGCGCTCAACCTCATGGGGGAAGAGGAGCTGTATCAGGTTGGGTACCACAACCCGTTACGCCTGTTGGGAAGGGAGCTTTCCTCCAATGACCAGTTCTCCCAACTTCCGTCTCTGAGCTACGAAGCGGGTGTCTTCTCTCTCAGGTGATCCGGGCAAAGGCAAGGGTTAGCAGGGTTTGCTGCTCGACCTGATGGGCTTTACCAGAACCCGTCGCAGGAGTGCCTGTGGCACTTCTTTTGACTGAACGAACGGGACGCCCGTCCGACAAACGCTGGAGCCTCGGATAAATAAAGGACAGGGCTCCCATATTTGCAGGTTCCTCCTGAACCCAGAGAATATCCGCCGCCTCAGAATGGCGACGCAGCTCAGCCCTTAACTCATCTTCAGGAAAAGGGTACAACTGTTCAAGCGAAATGATGGCCGTCGCACTGTTCTCTCGAGCATCCCTTGCTTTTCGAAGCTCGTGACCGATTTTCCCCGTACAGACGAGCACTCGCTCAGCATTTCTTACAGCTACATCGCCTTTAACCTGCTCGAAACGAGGCTTCTCAAACTCATCGAGTGTAGAAGCAGCAGCGGGATTCCTTAACATGCTCTTAGGTGTGAAAACAACCAGAGGCTTTCTCCATTTCCGAAGGATCTGCCGCCTCATAAGATGGAAGTACTGGGCCGCCGTAGACGGCTGAGCCACCTGAATATTGTCCCTCGCCGCGAGTTGCAGGAACCGCTCGACACGGGCACTGGAATGCTCAGGCCCCTGCCCCTCATAACCGTGGGGAAGAAGCATGACAAGACCGGAAAGGAGTTCCCATTTGTCTTCTGCGGCAGTGATGAACTGGTCAATGATTACTTGTGCTCCATTCGAAAAATCGCCGAACTGAGCCTCCCAAAGGGTTAGGCCATCAGGGTAATCCCGGCTAAAACCGTATTCGAAGCCCAGAACCGCAGCTTCCGACAGCATCGAGTCATACACCTCAAAACAGCCCTGATCCGGACTGAGATGACCCAGAGGGATGTACTCCTCTGCCGTTTCAGTATCGATGAGTACTGAGTGGCGGTGGGCAAACGTGCCTCTCTTGCTGTCCTGTCCGCAGAGCCGGATTCGGTAACCGTCTTCAAGAATCGAGGCAAATGCCAAAGCTTCAGCCATTCCGAAGTCAACGGGGCGTTTCCCAGCGCCCATCTCTTCCCTAAGAGAGAGCAACCGCTTCACCTTGGCGTGTATGTGAAAACCCTCCGGATACCGGGTAACACCGCGAGCAAGTTCCCCCAGCCGTGTTTCTGACAGGCCCGTGTCGATCTCAAAAGTACGAGAATAACGCCCTCCGAAGTAGCCGCTCCAGTAATCGGGTAGCTTCCTTAAAACTGGCCGCCGCGTCATCTGCTTTGCATCCGCAATTGCCTGGTCGTATTCCGATCGAATGCCGGTGACCTTCTCTTGCGTCTCTCCGG
>JAUWTT010000302.1 GCA_030614585.1 Acidobacteriota bacterium | reverse complement strand
TTCAGTGTTTCCAGGCCCTGATTTGCCGAGGGGCGAGATTTAGCAAACTTGACCATGTCGCATCGGTCCAGAAATCGTTCAAACAGCGGGATTGTGTCCTTTTCAACTCCGCGGCGACGCAATCCTTCGATCACCTCCCAGGAGGCCATTTCAAGGGCATCCACGCGGTAACGACCTTCGATGTAGCGTCTGATGATCTCAGCAAGCAAGATGTGGAAACGTGGGATCTCTCCCTTCACAAGCAGATCAGATCTCTTGATCCGTTCCAGAGCTTCGTAGGCAAGCTCATGGGGCGGTCGATCCGGGACCTTCGGCCCGGTATCCAATAGAGCGGCTTTCCGATTTCTCGCCCGGTAGAAATACAGGCCAAGAGCTGCCAGGATTGCCCCTCCGAGAAAAGCGATGAAGATGGGAAGCCAGTCCCTCGGAATCTCCAGAGGAGGCTTGATGTCCTGGATATCCTCACTGTCGTCCGTTAGGACGCGAGCAACCTTTACCTCGACCGGTGCCGTAGCAACAGAACCTTGGCGGATCCCGTCTGAAGAAACATAACTGATTTCCACCGCAGGTATTTGCACGACTCCGGGAGAGAAAACCGTCAGACTGAAATGCGCTCTGGCCACGATCTGCCCGTCCGGGCCTGCTTGGGGAGCTTCCGTCCGGTGATCTCTCACTTCGAAGTCGCCAAGTGGGGTGTTCGCTCCAGGCATACGGGGAGCAATGTCGTCATCGTATCGAACCTCGATGGTTAGCGTAATGACATCACCCACCGTGACCACGGCACGATCAACCCTTGCCTCGGCAGAAATCTCTGCAGCAGAAGCTGTGACCTGGATTCCTGCAAGCGCAAAGAACCACATCAGGACGATGAGTTTTCTTGAGTATCGGTAGTTGTTCATGCTTACCGAATTCTCCGCCCGCGCTCCTTAAAAAACCTGATAAGCGGAGCGTCGTAGGGTTGGTCCGCCCAGATTTGAATGTAGTCCACCTTGGTTGATTTGAACATCTTTTCCAAACGAGAGTTTACTTTCCCTACCTCCTCGTTATAAAGATTGCGAAAGCCTGTATCCGATGAGTTCAATAGCAGACGCTCTCCCGTTTCTGTATCTTCCAGCTCGATTAGACCGACAGGAGGGATCTCAACTTCCCGACGGTCCGAAACTCGAATGGCGATCACATCATGTCTTCGATTGGCAACCCTCAATGCACGCTCGAATCCTTCATCGAAGAAGTCAGAGACGAGGAACGTGACACTATGCCGCCGCACAACCCTGTTAACGTACTCAAGAGCCAGTCCGATATCCGTACCTGTGTTCTGAGGCTGGTGATAAAGGAGTTCGCGAATCACCCTGAGGACATGCTGTCTGCCCTTTCTGGGAGGAACGAACTTCTCGATCTGATCGCTGAAGATGATCAGGCCCACCTTGTCGTTGTTCTTGATTGCCGAAAAGGCGAGAAGCGCACAAATTTCGACCGCAATCTCACCCTTCATGCGTTCCGCAGTGCCGAAGTCATTCGAAGAGCTGACATCCACCAGAAGCATCACGGTCAGTTCACGCTCCTCTTCAAAGACCTTCACAAAAGGGTGGCCCGTTCTTGCGGTGACATTCCAGTCGATCGTTCTGATATCGTCGCCGAACTGGTATTCCCTTACTTCGGAGAAATCCATCCCTCTGCCTTTGAAAACCGAGTGGTACTGTCCCGAGAACACATCGTTGACCAGACCCCGTGTCGAGATCTCGATGCGACGGACTTTCTTAAGTACCTCTTTGGAAATCATTGCACTAACTCAGAAGCGGAGCCTGTTCACTGCCTGCAAGGTCGAGGATCACGGAACTTCGATGGTATTGAGGATCTTGTCTATAACGTTTTCGGAATCGACCTCTTCTGCCTCAGCCTCGTAGGTCAAAAGAACCCGATGCCTGAGCACGTCCATTGCCAGGGCACGGACGTCCTCCGGTGTTACAAAGCCTCGACCTTTCAGGAACGCTCTGGCTCTTGCCGTCTTCAGAAGGTTGATTGACGCGCGAGGGGATGCCCCGAACGCAATCAAGTCCTGTTGATCCGCAAGTCCGTAGTCCTGAGGATTTCGAGTGGCCATTACCAGCTCGACAATGTAGTTCTCGACTTTCGGGTCAACATAGATCTCTTCCAAAGCCTGACGCGCAGAGAGTATCTCATCCGGGTTGACGACTGGCGATGCCTCCGGCACCGTACCTTTCGACATCCTGCGCATGATCTCCAGTTCCTCCTCACGAGAAGGGTAGGAGACGGCAAGCTTGAGCATGAATCGGTCCACCTGGGCTTCAGGAAGGGGATAGGTTCCTTCCTGTTCAATCGGATTCTGGGTAGCGAGAACAAGGAAAGGCTCTTCAAGGGCAAAGGTGGTCTCGCCGATGGTGATCGTTCGTTCCTGCATAGCCTCCAGAAGAGCTGACTGGACCTTCGCTGGTGAGCGGTTGATTTCATCCGCCAGGATTATGTTTGAAAAAACTGGTCCTTTCTTGGTCCTGAACTGACCATCTCTCTGATCGTAAATCAGCGTACCGATGAGGTCGGCCGGTAAGAGATCCGGTGTGAACTGGATCCTTTGAAATTTAGTGTTTATGGTCTGAGCCAGTGTCCGTACAGTTAAGGTCTTGGCCAGACCCGGAACGCCCTCGAGCAGCACGTGGCCGTTTGCCAGAAGAGCGACCAGGAGTTTCTCAATCATATAGTCCTGGCCGACGATGACCTTTCTGATCTCGGTGACAAGTGGTTCTACGAATCCACTTGCCGTCTTAATTCGAGCTTGAATTGCTTCAATATCCTGATTTAGCACAGTCATTACTCCATTATTCCATCAGGTTTCATTTCGTACTTGTACGTTTTGTTGTCAAACAGGTTCCCGTACCCGGATAATACGAACCATCAAGACACTGAGGACACTAAAATAAACGAAGTAGTCTTCGTGTTTCTTGGTGCTCTTGGTGTCTTAGTGGTTTGGCCTTAGACTTTCGAGCTTCGAGCGTTGGCTGTTATGAACTGAGTAGCCGGTTTCTCGCCCTTCAGAACTGATCGCAAGACCTGTAAGCTTCCAAGAGGGCTGTTTCTCCAGCTTTCCCTGGTTGCGAGTTCCCGTGTTCCATCCCCAGGATGCCGTCGTAACCTTTTCTGTGAATGTGCTTGAAGATGTTCCGATAGTTGATTTCGCCGGTCGTCGGCTCTTTCCGCCCCGGGTTGTCCCCAATCTGGAAATAGCCGATCTCTTCCCAGGCGCTATCGATGTTGGGAATCAGGTTTCCCTCGGTGATCTGTTGGTGATAAATGTCGAACAGGATCTTGCAGGCTGAACTCCCAACGGATCGGCAAATCATATATGCCTGGGGGACCTTTGTGAGGAAAAGGCCTGGATGGTCCCGGAAGGGGTTCAGTGGCTCGAGGACCATGACAAGAGAATGTGGTTCAAAGATCTCCGCACCGCGCTTCAAATTGTCAATCGTATTGGCTGTCTGGTAGTCCCACTCCATACCGGAGTCAAAACAGCCTGGGACGACTGTACACCACCTGGCATTCACCCTTTTGGCAACTTCGACCGCCTTTCGGAGGTGGCCGAGGTACTGATTCCTCATATCTTCATCGTTCGAGGCAAAGGTGACGTTCTGAAAATCTCCCGTGGCAACGAAGACACCCATCTGCATCCCGAGTCTCTCCATCTCAGCGGCGATCTTCTCCTGGAGCTCGACCGGACGGTTCATCATTCCGTTGTCTTCCATGGCAGTAAAGCCCTGGTCCGCCATGAATTTGAGCTGATCAATTGGATCTGATCCCGCATGATGCCTGAACATCCCGAAATGTGGCGCATACTTGAGCTGAAATGTGTGTTCCGAGGTGTTGACTGAACGACCCAGAGCAGTCCTGGTGGCTACGCCTACCACCGCTCCACCCAAACTTGCAGCCATGAATCCACGCCTGTCCATAACGGTTTTCCCTTCTTTCCGAGTACTGGGACGCGATGTTCTTCTTATCCAGAATTTCGGGGATTACTTGTCCATAACGGCAAGCACCGACTTTGCATTGCTGAGGTGGGCCTCGTCCTCGCCGACCTCTACATACTTCTCAAGGGACTCTCGGGCACTAACCTTATCTTCATCATCATAGAAGTAAATCATTCCCAGTTCGTAATGCGCCTCGGCAAAGTCAGGATTGGCCTCGAGGGTTTTCTCATAGGCGGAACGGGCTTCCTTCTGTTTGCCTCTTTTGGCCAACTGCTGACCCACGCCAAAGAAACCTTGATCCACCGGTTTCTTGTCCGCTGCCCAGAGTTTCTCAAGCGCTACGAAGGCCTCCGGATACTGCTCAAGAGCCAGGTGGGCGTTTGCCTTTGCCGCCCAAAGCGGACCCTGTAAATCGTCCGTGGCCATTGCCTCCACGCCATCAAACTTGGCCAGCGTTTCTTCATACTTCCCCTCTTTGTTCAGCTCCTGGAGTGCGAGTACGGCATTTTTCGCCCGATCTCTTTCTCCAGTTGCAACCTGCTCTTCAAGGCTGGTCTTGAAGCTTTTGTAGGCATCCTCTCCGGGCTCGAGTTCTATAGCCTTATCGATGTCTTGAATAGCCTCATCCATCCGATCCAGTTGTGAAAAGGCCATCGACCTGTAGAAGAAAATCCGGTGATTGCTTGAATCGTAGGAAAGCATCTCGTTCAGTTTTACCAGTGCCACGTCATATTGCTGCGTCTTCATCGCCTTGTCGGCCTCGACGGCAACCTTGCGCATGGGAAGAGACTTCAGCAAGTCCTCGGCTAGCGTTCTTTGCTGAATGAGGCCCCCAGCATCGTTTTTCTGAAACGCAATAGCCGCTTCGAGCATGACGAGTTCCTCTTCGAGGCTGGCCTTTGCCAAGTCCCACTTGTTGCTTTGAACATAAAGGATAGCGAGGTTATGGTGTGCAAGCGGATTGGACGGCTGAATGGCCAGGGATTCCTTGATCTTTTGTTCACTAACCTCCATCTGTCCGGCATCCATGGCTTGAATACCTTCTTCCAGCAGAAGGGTTGCTTCTTGCATCAAAGCAGGGTCTTCGAAATACAGTTTCTGGGTGGAATCGCCTGGCTCAAGAGAGAGTGTGATTGATTCGGTGGCCCCTCCTGAAAGACTAAGAAACTCATGATAAGTCGGGGCAAACCCTTTCACTCGGGCCCAGACTCTGTACATGTCATCATCCAGTTTGTTGAAGACCGCAAGCCCTTCTTTGTTAGTCTTCTTGTCTTTTTCGTCCCCACTGCCGATCCCCTGAATGGAGACCTCAACTTTATTGATCGGAGCGCCGTTCTGATCGACACACTTGATCTCGAGCACATTAGATGCGGCTAAACATACACCCGTCCCCGTCACTATTAGCGCCACGGTACACAGTGAAATAAGAAGTCGTTTACTGATCATTGGGTTTCCTCGGATTTCCTGGCAGACATGCAATCTGGTTCCTGTTCAAAAAGTACCCGACTCGGGCAGTTTCAAAGGTTACCTTGAAGTCCCTTTTCTTGGCAAGCTGAGGAGAGGGTTTACACCCTACCTTGTTGGCATGGTTGGCATGATCTCTGCAAAAGTGGAAATCGAGCGAAAAGTCTCGATCTGCAGGA
>JAUWTT010000477.1 GCA_030614585.1 Acidobacteriota bacterium | reverse complement strand
GTCGAGCCAATCCCAGAAGCCGTTAACGAAAAGAGGTCTGATTCAGTAAAGGCTCAGCGAGAACCTCTGCCTGTCAAGCCCCGGGGAACTCCTGAACCCGAGAAGGGAAGCCAAGTTACCTATGAGGCCCATTTCAGAAGGATCAAATCAGGATGGCGTTGCACAAAGTGCCTAAGACAGTTTCGGATCGGGGTTCATCCAGTAGACGAAGCACTAAGGCAACACCGAGTACACTGTAAGGGCGAGGCCTCGTTTCAGATTGTTGAGGAGAGGGAAGAAACGGTGATCTCCAGAAGGCCGGAAGTCGAGAAACAGAACCCTTCCTTTGATATACCAGAATACGAGGAGGGCGCCCCGAGGGGAAACTGGTTTACACGCGAGGATTACAAAAAACTTCGCAGAAACCAATTCTCGGACGTAATGAAGAGATCGAGGGGAGCTTAGCCCTCCTCCCTGGTGTTCATTTGGGCAACACGCCCTGCCCAGGCGAGTTTGTCGTACTAGTAGGATTTCATTTGACGTAAGGGAAGAGGTGATCGTGGATAGAGATTCAGGAAGAAAACTACTGAGAAAGGCCCTTGGCGACCCGGACGCGGAGTTTCGCCCCAGACAGTGGGAGGCGATTGACGCCCTCGTAAACCACCGAAAGAAGCTGTTAGTCGTTGAACGCACCGGGTGGGGTAAGAGTCTGGTCTATTTCATCGGAACCTCTGCCCTGAGGAGCCGGGGAGCCGGGCCAACTCTGATCGTCTCTCCACTATTGGCCTTGATGCGAAACCAGCTCGAGGCAGCCGGCGATCTTTCACTCAGAGCCGAAACCATAAATTCAAGCAACCGAGAAGAGTGGGACCGAGTCGTTGAGCGGATTCGTAACGACAATGTCGATGCCCTACTGATTTCTCCTGAACGACTCTCCAATTCGAGCTTTGTGGATGAGGTTCTGATTCCTCTGGCCGGTAGAATCGGACTCCTCGTGGTTGACGAAGCGCACTGCATCTCCGACTGGGGGCATGACTTTCGACCTGACTACCGCCGGATAGTCAACATTCTGCGGCAAATGCCACCTAACATGCCGGTTTTGGGAACCACGGCAACCGCAAACAATCGAGTTATAGAAGACGTTAAATCTCAGTTAGGAGACATCCGAATCCAGCGAGGTCCCCTTATCAGGGAGAGCCTTTGCCTGCAAACCATTCAACTCCCTGATCAGCCGGCTCGTTTGGTTTGGCTCGCTCATAATGTACCCAAGCTTCCCGGCACCGGAATCATTTATGTCTTGACAAAACGGGACGCCAGAAAAGTCTCGGAGTGGCTGAATCAGAACGGAATCAGGGCAAAAGCGTATTACAGCGGCATCAAACATCCCGATTTCGAAGACTCCAACTCGTACCGTCTTCATCTGGAAGGACTTCTGAAGAGAAATGAACTCAAGGTTCTCGTCGCTACAGTCGCACTCGGAATGGGGTACGACAAACCGGATCTGGGATTTGTCGTCCACTTCCAGGCGCCAAGTTCCGTTGTTGCTTATTACCAGCAAGTCGGTCGAGCCGGCCGTGCGATCGAGAAAGCCTTTGGAATCCTCTTGATGGGAAGAGAAGATTCCGACATACATGCTTTCTTTCGCCGAAGCGCCTTCCCTGATGAGGATCATGTTCAGAACATCCTCGGAGTTCTGGAGGAGCATGAGGGCATATCGCTTTTTGAGCTTCAGAAGCATCTCAACCTAATGCACGGTCAGATTGAAAAGGTATTGAAATACCTGAGTGTGGACAGCCCGGCACCAGTTGTTAAGGTCGGAAACGAGTGGTTCAGAACGCCCGTCTTTTACGAACTCGATCATGACCGGATACAGCGCCTGACTTCTCAGAGAGAAAAGGAATGGGAAGAGGTCAAGAGCTATGTCGGGACCAGTGAATGCTTGATGAGTTATCTCTGCCGACACTTGGACGATCCCAACCATGAAAAATGTGGTAAATGCGCCAATTGCCTGGACCGCCCTTTGGTGGACGCTGATGTACCTAGAGCACTCGGGATCGGCGCTGCTCAGTTTCTTAGATGCGCAGAGATCCCCCTCAGGCCGAAAATCCAGGTTCCACCTAGTGCCTTTCAAGTCTACGGATTCAAATCACTTTCGCGAGAACTTCGGGCTCAAGAAGGGAGGATCCTCTCGAATTGGGGTGATGCCGGCTGGGGAAGAGTCGTGTCAGAGGACAAGCATAGTAACCACTTTCGGGATGATCTCGTCGAGGCGGTTGCAGAGATGATCACCAGGCGCTGGAACCCTGAGCGCACGCCCCAGTGGCTCACTTGCGTTCCATCACAGAACCATCCCGAACTGGTGCCCGACTTTGCCGAGAGACTGGCTAGGAGGCTTGGAATTCCCTTTATTGAGGCAATTGACAAGTTGCGTAATAATGAGCCTCAGAAACTGCAGCAGAATCGATACCATCAGTGTCGAAACCTTGATGGAGTGTTTGAGGTACGATCGAGGGTACCCCCTGCTGCCGTGTTTCTGGTTGACGATATTGTCGATTCTGGCTGGACGATGTCAGTTCTTTCGGCCCTTTTGCGCCAGGCAGGAAGCGGGGACGTGTTTCCTGTAGCCCTCGCCAGCACGAGGCCGGGTGAGTGAATGAACATCTCGACGAATACACAGGCCGTGCTGTTGCTTACAGCGCGATTCTCGAGTGGTGAGAATCGAGATCCTCGGCCATTGACTCCTACCGAATGGGGCCGGTTCGCGTCCTGGCTGAAGGAGCAGGGGCTGAGACCTGAGGATTTGATAACAGGACTCCCACAGGAGGTTCTGAAGCAGTGGCAGGACGAGCGAATCAATCTGGAGCGACTTGAGCGTCTGTTGGAACGTGGCTCGGCACTCGCTATTGCCATGGACAAGTGGCGGAGAGCCGGACTCTGGGTGGTGACGCGTGGCGACAAAGAATACCCGAGCCGATTGAAGAAACGGCTGGGTGTAACGTCACCTGCGTTGTTCTTTGGGAGTGGAAATCGCGCCCTGCTCAACAAGACCGGAATCGCAGTCGTTGGATCCCGGAATGCAGATGACGAGGATCTGGATTTCAGCCGCCAGTTGGGAGCAACGGCAGCTGAACAGGGGTACTCCATTGTGTCGGGTGGTGCCCGCGGTGTGGACTCAGCTGCGATGCTGGGTGCGCTGGAAGTCGAAGGCATCGCGGTAGGAATAGTGGCCGACAGCCTGCTTAGAAAGGCGAGTTCACCCAAGTTCAGGAAATACCTGCTAAACGGTGACCTGGCGCTCATTTCCCCATTCTTTCCTGAGGCCGGGTTTAACGTCGGAAATGCCATGGCCAGGAACAAGTACATTTACTGCCTTTCCGAGGCAGCCGTGGTTGTACACTCGGGGACAAAAGGTGGGACGTGGGGAGGAGCTCATGAAACCATCAAGAAGGGTTGGGTTCCTGTTTGGGTGAAGGAAACGGAAGACAAACAGGCAGGGAATAGTCG
Source organism: Acidobacteriota bacterium (assembly GCA_030614585.1). Lineage (GTDB taxonomy): Bacteria > Acidobacteriota > UBA6911 > RPQK01 > JAPXNP01 > JAUWTT01. The sequence continues at coordinate 504 of JAUWTT010000477.1, read as the reverse complement.
GATCGTGAGTGCCGGGGCGAGATGGCTTTCGGGTGAGATCGCAGAACTTGACGTCCGCTCGCTGTGTGAGGTGCCGGCGGGCGACCAGGATCAGGAACAACTGCACATGTTCCCGACCGAGACGCCCAAGTAAGAAGGCAGCGCGGAACCCACAGGGTAAAGACATTTCTGAGTCAGTAGGGCGAAAACGATTCTTCCGGAATGTGTCGCCCCTTCAGGGCTTGTAAAGATGGCGGGGGCTACGGTTCCCAGGGCTGCCGCCCTGGGCTTACCCATTCCGCTCCTTCAGAGCTATTCTCGGATGAGGCGGAGAGGTCAGAGCCAATTTCGGATGAGGCGGAGAGGATTGCTGCAGGCAGGGGGCGGCCTTCTCGAACTAGCCGCAGACGCAAGACTCTTTGTATCGAAGACGTATTGGCCCCCTATCAGGGATGGCCCACAGTTCGCCCCTGAAGGGGGTGCATGTGTAAGCCCAGGGCGGCAGCCCTGGGTGAAAGGGACAGC
>JAUWTT010000615.1 GCA_030614585.1 Acidobacteriota bacterium | reverse complement strand
GCTTTGCGCATAGTCAAGCATCCCATAAGGTCCAAGGCACGGCCGGTCCGCCAGCCGATCAGTTAGGATCTGCCCCTGCACAAACTCCATGCAGATGGAATCTTGCCCGCTTTCCGCTTGAGGCATTTTCGATAGATTCCAAAACATGCTTTTCCTTAACATGGAACCTATAAATGTCATTCGAAAATCCATCATATGTTTCTGCTACCAGGGGATAGGTGTACCACCAATCTTCCTTTTCATACCAATGATTCTCGACGTACCATTTCAAAACAGCATCTTTCCGTTAGTCTCACAGGAGCTCCAGTAATCCACTCCCACTCTGTGTTGATCGGTGGAGTCCTGAACAGGGCGAGGGAAGAGCCGTTTTGAGGACTTTTTTACTCATTGACACCTCCTGCCGGCTAACTCTATGATGAGAGGGAGGAAGGCTCAACTCTGTTAGATTCCTCCCCTGGTTTCGACCTGTTCCCGTCCTTTCTCGTTCAGGTTCACAGTCCTTCGAACACTCGGGGGAGGTGGAGAGTTCCAGCTGAATCGATTTGGTTACGTTACGGTTCCTTGAAACAAACGAGAGTTGTGCGGAGAAATGTACTCGACTACACCGCAACCCGGTCAGATTGACGACCAGGATCCTCTCTATGCTCACCTGGAGGACTTCGTCGCGTCAGCTAGTAATCTCCACACCTCTAGCCCGAAGTTCCAGATGAGTGCCCTTGATGCTGATCGTTCGATCTATCTTTGTCGTGAGATATTGTCTGGGACTGCAGTCGTCTGCAAATTCTTCGGAGGGCGCTGCGACTTGCCGCGTTTCGAGTGCCGCAATCTTCTTAACCATGAGTTTAACTGCTTGAATATGATGCGAGTTAAGGGGCTCGACCATGCCCCGCTTGCTGTGGTCAGGCCCTTGGGGAAGGTCGAGGAACTCGGCTGCCTTCTAGCAGAGGAATATGTGCGAGGGAGAAGCATGGACTATTACATCCAGAAGGCGGCGCACGAGGGCCAAGGACAGCGACTCTTTCGTAGACTGAACCTACTGGCAGATTTCTTCGCCAAGCTGCATCAATCGACTTCGTGCGGCGCAGCCTGTGGCTTCTCCATAGTTGCCAACTCATTTCGCCGTATCGTCAGGGAGCTTGCACAAGCCGGAGTGGTGAGACCTGGCGAGGTTGAGGACTTGTTCGACCTGTGTGACCGATGGGAGGCCCTGGATGTGATGTGGTCTGAGCAGTCCTGTTTGGTGCACGGTGATGCAACTCCCACCAATTTCATTCTCCACCCGCAGGACGGAGTCACTGCCATCGATCTTGAGCGGATGCATACAGGCGACCCCATGTACGATATCGGGATGTTTGCGGCGGAGCTCAAGCACCATTTTGCATTGCGTATTCTTGATGCTCAGGCTTCTGAACCATATATCGGCCGATTGTTCCGACGCTATTGCGGCGCTTATTCTCATTCAGAGAGCCTGTTTAGAAAGATGACATTTCGAAGTCGATTCTTCATGGCCTTGGGTGAACTCCGCATAGCACGCAATTCCTGGTTGCCTCTTGGGCATCGGAAATGGTTGGCGCAAGAGGCTCGAAGGTGCCTCTTGCTTTGACCCCGGCGACCGTGTAAACAGTTCGAATTACGGACCTACTCGCGATTTGAAGAATCGGGTTTCATGGGAGAGGTGCAATGAGTGTCATTAATACAATTCTTTTTGATATCTACTGAACGCTTATTGATATCCGGACGCACGAACACAAGGAGGTGATCTTCGACTCGCTTAGTCGTTTTCTGGCTTACCGACGTATCTTCGTTCAAGGTAAGGAGTTGAAGGAGCTCTACTTCGCCGAATTAAATCAGCAGTTTGCCAGAAGCCGAGAACGTTATCCCGAAGTAGACGTCAACCTGGCTTTCGAGCGAGTGCTAAGGGGACATGGCCGGACTAGTGATCGCTACCTGGCGCTAATCACCACACAGCTGTATCGCTCCCTCACAAGGGAGCGTCTTTCACTCTTTGCTGATACCTTCTGGACGTTGACTGAGTTCAGAAAACGGTACCGCCTCGGCATCGTCACCGACGCCCAGCGAGCTTTTTGTAAACCAGAATTGAGGGCCTTGAGGATTGAGGAGTTCTTCGACACCATTGTCATCTCCTCCGACTACGGCTTTCGTAAGCCGGATCCTCGGCTCTTTCAGATCGCGCTCGCTGCGATGAACGCGCAGGGTTCGGAAGCAGTGTACATTGGCAATAAGTACGAAACTGACCTGCTTGGAGCAAAGGCTGCCGAGCTCGCGACTGCAGGTCTGATCCACCAGTCGGCAAAAGACATTGAATCATTTCCTGATGAGCCCCAACCAAGTTTTGTGGCCGAAAACCTAAGTGAAGCCTTCCGTTTGATCAATGACAAGAAACCGGGTCAGAACGCCACGGATTCAGGCGGTAATGGATAGCAGGCACTTAAGATCTCTGCGGCTCGGCTTCACGCGGCGGCGCATTTCGCTAATCAAAAGCAACGGGAGCCAGATGTCTGGTTATTGCTTTCTCCGGCAGGTTTAGAATACGCATCAGTTGTTCGTGGCAGTTTAGCTACTTCACGCCACGATTATAAACCAGGGAAACGTGTACATCGCTCATTTGTGGAGTTAAGACTGGCCGTTCGGGTGGATTGCAGATACTCCTTCTCCGGGCAACTCCAGGATGCTGGCTGCTTCAAATGATCTTAAAATGTTTCGAAATCGTTGCTCGAAAACCTCCCGAAAACCGTTACAATTGCTACTTAGGTTAGCTT
>JAUWTT010000635.1 GCA_030614585.1 Acidobacteriota bacterium | reverse complement strand
CAGTTGACTGATGCCTCACCTTAACTTATCGGTCGTGCAGGACGAAGAGATCGCAGATCATTTCTTTGACTGCACGTCTCGACCACTTGGAAGCCGGACCTGGAAGCTACTGTGTGGTAGGATAATCCGGTCCTTCAACCTTGACCATTACCGCTGGAGTCCACGAGACGTTATCTGATGGGAACTGCTTTTAACTCGGTCCATGCACCCAGGGAACTGGGTCTCTGGGAAGCGCGAACGAATGTGCTCTCTGATTACGTCGAACTGACCCAGCCGCGGGTGAACCTGATGGTGGTGTTGACTGCGGCCGTGGGTTTCTACCTGGGATCAGAGTCGGTCGATTCCTTGCTGCTCGTGAATACACTGTTAGGGACGGGGCTCCTGGCGAGCGGGGCCGCTGTTCTCAATCAGTTCATTGAGCGGAAGGCTGACAGCCGAATGCTTCGGACCGCAAACAGGCCCGTCGCTTCCGGACGAATCTCTCCCTCTGAAGCCCTGGTTTTCGGAATGGTGTTGGTCTCAGTGGGAGCGCTCTACCTCCTCTTCTTCTCGAATTACCTGACCGCATTCCTTGGCTGGTTTACTACCGCTGTTTATCTCATTCTCTACACTCCGCTGAAGACGCGGACCCCGGTCTGCACCTTGGTTGGGGCGGTTCCTGGGGCGGTCCCTCCTGTAATGGGCTGGGTAGCGGCTCGTGGGGAGTTGACCATCGAAGCACTCCTGCTCTTTGGGATTCTCTTCTGCTGGCAGTTTCCGCATTTTCTAGCCATCGCCTGGATGTACAGAGACGACTACGAGAGGGGAGGCTTTAAGATGCTTCCCGGAGGCGAGTCATCTGGGCGCTGGACGGGCCGACTGATACTGCTCTTTGCCTTCTTTTCACTGATCGTGAGTTTCCTCCCGGCCAGGTTTGGGATAGCCGGGGAAATCTATCTATTGGGTGCTGTGGCGCTTGGAGCGATGTTTGTGATGTCTGGATTCAGAGTGCTGACTTCCCTTTCCAGACCCGCTGCACGCGGACTCTTGCGAACTTCAGTCTTGTATCTGCCACTGCTCCTTGGTTTGATGGCTGCGGACAAGTTGTGATTCCTGCCGTAGAGTTAGATTCCATTGAATTCTCGTATGCCAAGCGCAAGGCGCTTCACGGAGTCAGTTTCTGTGTAGAGGAAGGTCAAACGACAGCTCTGCTGGGACCCAATGGCGGAGGGAAGACCACGATCTTTAAGATCCTGAGTACGTTGATGCGCCCCGAGTCAGGTACAGTTCGGATTGCCGGCCATGACCTGGTTAGTGATCCCCTCGAGGTTCGACGTTCGATCGGCGTAGTCTTCCAAGGAAGCAGTCTGGATGCGGAGCTGACGACCTATGAAAACCTGGTCCACCAGGGCCATCTGTATGGACTGAGGGGCCACGAGCTCCGAAACAGGATTGACTACCTGTTTGACCGTTTTGGCCTGTCAGATCGAAGGGACGAACTGGCTAAATCACTTTCCGGTGGTCTCCGCAGACGGATCGAACTGGCCAAGGCATTGCTCCACCTCCCGAAGATCGTTCTCTTGGATGAGCCAACCAATGGGTTGGACCCCAAAGTCCGGGCTGAGTTTTGGAGCTACTTGTTCGACTTGAAGGAGCGGGATGGCCTCACCATCTTGTTGACGACACACTCGCTTCAAGAAGCGGAGCGCTGTGATCACCTGATCATTCTGAGTGAAGGCGTCGTTGTCGCTTCTGGAAGCCCTGAAAACCTCAAGGATAGAATCGGGGGCGAGGTTATTGTCGTCCGGTGTGCTGATCCTAAGGAGTTGGCTGAGAGAATCCGGGGGCAATTCGACTTTGAGCCTTCCGTTGTAGATGGTGTGCTTCGAATCGAGCGAGGCGATGCCCACCGATTCGTGGGTGAGCTCATGGAACGCTTCGCCGGTGATATCCAGTCGCTGACCGTCAGCAAACCAACTCTCGAAGATGTCTTCATCAAGGAGACGGGCCACCGTTTCGAGGATGATGAAGATAGCGCCCCTTGAGGATACGATGCCAAGCTCGAAGCTCGAAATCCAAAGCCCGCTGAGGGTTCAGAGAAACAAAAGACAAGCCCGCGCTGAAACAGCCAAACTTCCCTTTGCGCTCTCTGCGTTCTTTGCGTGAAACACCTTGGCGCCTTAGCGTGAGGCAATTTCGATTTGCGAGTTCCGATTCTCGGCGTTTCGAGCTTCGTACTGCTACTGCAGCGGCCTACCTTGGCGTCATTCGGATTGCGCCGTCAAGTCGGATCACTTCGCCATTGAGCATAGGATTCTCGACGATGGCTTGAACCAGGGCCGCATACTCTTCCGGTCGGCCCAATCGAGCTGGGAAGGGGACCTGAGCACCTAGAGACTCCTTAACTGAATCAGGCAAGCCCGCAATCATTGCCGTGTCGAAGATCCCAGGGGCGATGCTACACACCCTGATTCCGGATCGTGCCAAT
>JAUWTT010000463.1 GCA_030614585.1 Acidobacteriota bacterium | reverse complement strand
TGAGCAGCCCAGCCACCGGAATCAGGGGTCACAAAGGCGCCGGCTGCTATGAGTACAAGTGGCAACAGGATTGGGAAGACACTCGAAAGAAAACTCGGCCGCTGCTCTTCTCCACTCCCCTTGTTCTGACCCTGTAAACGCATGCTCTCTTCCAAAGATCGGTCGAAAGGTAACCGGAATCTTCTGCAGTAGAGAACAGCCCACAGCAGGCCTCCACAGGCAGCGAACGCAGCCACGGGAATGTTAATCAGGATCACTCTACCGATCTCAGCTCCCATTATGCCGGCTGCTGCGAGAGGTCCCGGAGTGGGAGGGAGCAGAGCGTGAGACGCCAACAGACCTGCCACGAGTGACAAACCGACGACCAGAATCCCTTTTCCGCTTTTGGCTGCCAGAGCTTCAGTGACCGGCTTCATGATGATGTAGGCAACATCGGAAAAGGTCGGAATTGAAACCAGATATCCGGTCGCTGTCATCGCCAATGGAAGTCGTTTTTCGCCGACGATCCGGAGAATGCCATCTGCGATTCTCAATGATGCCTTTGTTTCCCCCAGGATCTCACCGATCGCCGCGCCGAGCACAATGATCAACCCAATCCATTTCAGGGTTTCGCCGAAGCCAACCAGGAAGCTCTCAGTGACCAGGAGGAGGGGCATGCCGACGAGAACTCCCAGGAGCAATCCGGCCAGAACCAAAGCCAGGACGGGATGGATCCGCAAAAGAGCGATGGATCCGACCAGCAGAACAAGGACGATGATCAGGCTAAGAATCGATCCCAGGTTCGTGTCTCCTTGTTAGGTTGAGAGCTCTCCGTTCCGAACAACCCTGACAGTATCCATCCACAGACCCGCTATCTCAAGTGGTAGCTGCTGAATACGTGCGGGCTCATCTCGAAGCTATGAGACCCAGGTGTCCACGAGATCCGTCAGCTGGAAAAACTGCCGACGGTATACTTGCGGACCAAATCCTCATCGATCTCGATTCCCAACCCCGGCCCGTCAGGCACTTGGACTTTACCTTGCTGCAAAGTGAACTTTGGGAAGCCGAGCTCTTCTCGAAATAGATTCTGAGTCCGGTCCAACTCCAGGATGGACTCCCTGTTAAACAGTCTTCCGGGGTAAGGATCCCAGTTACTCAACAGGTGAAGAGAGGTGGCTACCGAAATACAGGAACCCCAGCAATGAGGTGCAAAGTCGACTCCAAAGGTTTGTGCCAGATCCACGATCTTCTTCGTCTCCGTGATGCCACCGGTCGCACAAGGATCCGGTTGGGCGATGTCTACGCAACGATGCCTGAATAGCCGGAGGAATCCATATCTGAGGTACTCGCATTCTCCGGCGGCAATTGGAATTCGAGAGCGCTTGCGGAGTTCTCGATATCCTTCATAATCTTCGGGTGTGAGCGGTTCTTCAAACCAAGTGATGTTCGAACGCTCCAATGCCTCTGCCAGGTCTAGAGCCTCTCTGAACGAGAAAGCGTGGTTCGCATCGATCATCAAAGCCACATCCGGCCCAATCGTTTCTCTAACAGCGCGGACGTTCTTAACGTCCTGGTCCACCCCTAACCCGACCTTCATCTTCAGAGCAGAAAACCCTTGCTCTTTGTATGTCTCTGCTTCATTTGCGAGCTTTGCGGTCAGATCATCACAATCAGAAAAGTACAGGCCAGTTGCATACGCGTTGACCGAGTCCCTCTTTCGGCCACCTAACAGAACTGAAATGGGCTGACTCAGAATCTTGCCCCGCAAGTCCCAAAGCGCAATATCGATTGCGCTCAGAGCCGAGAGAAGCACGCCGCTGCGAGCGTGGTCCAGGGAGCGAAGATACATTGACTGCCACAATTTCTCTTGTTCCAAGGGAGTACTTCCCAGAAGCAAAGGCGTGAAGAACTCAATCCCTGCTTTGATCAGCTGGGCTGGACCGTAGCCTTCGCCCCATCCCTCTAAACCATTATCCATCGTGATCCTGATCAGGCAAACGCTTCGTGTGTCGTAGCGATTCTGAGAAAAATAGAAGCTCTCCTCAAGCTGCTGGGAGAGAACAAAAGCTTCGACTTTGTCGATCATCATCTCGTTTACACCTCAGAACTGAAGTCAACTGAGACCATCAAAGAACACCCTCGCTTGAGACTCGGGTTGGCACAGATTGAAACGCTCCAATGACATTTCAATTTTGCATCATAATGAATGAGAAGTTCCCTGCTAGAACAGGTTCTGTATTAGCTCTATCTGATCTCCGATACGCTCGCGAAGTTTTCTGATATCTTCAGGGGCCGCGGACTCAGGCAGTGAGTTGTCCACATCGAGTAGTTTTTCTGCTTCCGCTATCAACTCCCCATACTGGGCACTCTTTTTTTGCTTCAGACGCTCGGTCAATTCTCGCAGTGTATACAAGTATTCGTAGTCTTCCTGGGCGTCCCGCAGGACTTCGAGCCTCACCGAGCTGAGCAGTTTCCCTCCTGGCCCTGGGTAAACAAAATGCCCGTCGCCGTTTCCCATCGGATGGCTCATCGTCTCCCAGGGGGCATGAGGCCATTTCTTGTCTAGAGTCTCTTCCTCTTTAACGTTATACGGCCAGAAATTGGTCGACCAGTAAGCGAGACCGTCAAGTTTGCGCGCCCAGGCGCGCCAGTGTATCTCCCTCAGGTTCACGGCCGGCCTGTCGATTACGCAGTCTATATAATCATGGTAAGCCCAGCATTGCTCCCCCGCCGCGTGGCGCTCGGCAATCGCTTGATCCCATTCTGGTGGAGGCACGTAGCCCGGGCACCAGATGTCAAGTACCCCTTCGAGCGGCGCTTTCTTCCCTTCTTTCCAGGAATCGTAGAAATCGCTTCCTCCTCCCTTCTGCAGTATCCGCAGGCCGGGAATTCGATCCTTCATCATTGTGTAGAAGGGCTTAGTGACCTCGGCAGAGACCTCGTTCAACGGCTCGACCAGGGCATACTTAAAGAGCCCCTCCTCCTTGAGGTGATCAGCATAGTCGGCAAGAACATCCAACGCCTTATCCAAACCTTCAGGCGTGAGCACTCTGACATTGGCGAAACTTATGTCAAAGACATTGAGCCCCCGCTCCAGGCAGAACCGGATGTTCTGATCCACCAACGAATAATCGTATGAGTCTTGAGCTTCTGAATAGGTAATGAAGTCTGAACCTGCGTTGGGTTGTCCGATTCTGTACTTCAAGTGAAAATTGCAGGCTGCCCTGTATTCTTCGGGAGTCATCTTCCTGCCGTAGAAACGTTCCCAGGAGCCTCTATTGAACCGGAAAAACTCGTTGATATGTGGGGTGACGGAAATATGGAAGTCTCGCACCTGCAGCAAAAGATTCATTTTGAGTGGGTGTGAGTTAGCGGGAGCTACCGTCACAACTCCCTTGTAGATTCCGGCAGGCGTACCTTTAGGTACATACACAGTTATCCAAAACGGCTGCAAGAGCTGTTCGGCTTTGACCCCTTTGAAATAAGGTTCTACGGGTGGAACCAGTGGGTCAGCCCACCAGCCAATGTACTCATGCTCGTAAGTGGGGAGTTTGGTATGGACATAACCGACCGCACTCACCTCAACGTTACTGCTTCCGATTGAAGCGTTCATCTCGCTGCTAGAGAGATTGCTCACTGTGATCCGGATATCGTGCAGATCTTCCTTGAAGGGCAGGACAACCAGCTGGAATCCCTCATACTCGTGCCCGCAGGCGGATATCTTCACTTGATCCGTGATCTCGCCGGTAAAGGGTTTGTCCCTGCGCAGTTTAACGAGGTTAGATTCCACGCCCAGGCCGTACTCGAGTTCCGTTCCAGGGTCTGCTCTGAGACCATAGACTCGGTAGGTGCCCATCTTGTGCCCTAACTTCCCGATCTGTTTCTCAAGTTGATCGACCCCGTTGGTCAGCCTTGTCCAAGACCCTGGTTGCTGTTGCCTGTTTGCCTCGCCAATGAGTCTCTTCAAGTCTTTCTTGATCTCGCTGAGTTCTCTGCGTAGAGACTCGCCGGCCTCACGTGTGCCAGGAGGCTCGAGCTCTTCGTCGAGCTTCTCTAGCTGAGTCTTGAGCTCCGAGAGTTTTTTTCTATTGGCCGCGACGGTGAAAAGAAAGCCGGTACGAAGATAT
>JAUWTT010000596.1 GCA_030614585.1 Acidobacteriota bacterium | reverse complement strand
GAAATCAACATTGTCGAGCAGATTCCGGTTGAAACCCCTGTGGATGAGCCCGCCTTGGCACCGGTTGGTTCTCCGAAGAACTGAAAAAGATTCACCACCAAGTCACCAAGGACACGAAGGGAAACCCTTTCTTCTTGGTGATTCTTGGTGCTCTTGGTGTCTTGGTGGTAAATCTTCTTCCTCAGCTGCCGTCGGCCTTTTCGGTCAAATAACCTTCCCGGTGATTGACTTTCAACTTGTCCATCTTCCCGTCACCGTCAAGATCAAGCTTCACTTCGACCTTTATTTTTCGGAACTTTCCGTCTTTCTTGGTGCTACTCGACACATATCCCATCGAATACTGGTTCCTCAGTAGCAAGGAGATCGTCTGAAATATGGATGGAAACTCCGCAGAGAACCTCGGGAAGAATGACTCGCCACCGGTGTACTTTGCGAAGGCTTTTAACGTGGCGTCTCCCTGATAGAAGTCCATTCTTTGCATCCCGCCCATCAGGTGCTCTTTTCGGGCCCGCAAATTGCCTCCCAGACTCACCGTGTAGATCACAGCATCTGCCCGCTTGACCCGGTCCAAAGTCTCACCCAGGTTGAGCTTGCTGAACGTATCAAGTCCCGAAGACAGCAGAATGATGGCGACCCTCTGGTCGAGTTCCTGTACTCGGTCGAGGGTGTCGACCACTGTGTCGTACATATTGCTCTCCCGGTATGCGGGGTAGTTCAGCTTTCTCAGGGAGTTATAGACATGGGCCTTGTCCTGTGTGAAATCGACAAGTATCTCAGGTCGGATGTCATAAGCAATGACGGCTACCCAGTCTCCCTGGCGCATCCCGTTCACAAACTGGTATGAGGCCATAATTGCCTCGTAGAGCATCTGCCAGGGGATCACCTTACTGTACTCCGTCACCAGCACTGCCGTCATAGGGGCCTCTATCGGCTCGAAAAAGGTGATCTCCTGGAGTACTTTGTCTTCATAAATCTCGAAGTTGCCTTGCTGGAGGCCCGTGATCAGGTTTCCTTTCTTGTCCCGCACGGTCACGTCAACCCTAATCTGCTGCACCGCAATCCTTACTGCGGCCCTTCCCAGAGGCTTGGAGTCCTCCTCTTCGATCGGCCGTTCTTCCTGCTGTTCCTGAGCGCCCAGGTAAGGAAGGCTAAGCGTAATAAGAGAAGCGGAAAACAGTGATATCAGTATGGTCTTCGTCATATCTGCTCCTGATCCGTGACCCCGGGTTCAATATATAAGGGTCTGTTGCCCAAACCGCAACAGGTCAAGCTCGAAATCCGAAGTTCGAAACAAGCCCGAAATCGGAAGCTCCAAGGTCTAAACGCCTTGAAGCGATTGTTTTCAGCTGGCTTATCAGCGACTGCCTGTTTCAGTCATTAGATACTCGAGCTCGAGATTTGTTTCGAATTTCGTACTTCGAGCTTCGGATTTGGGCGTGGGGCCCATTTGGGCAACACGCCCTTATGATGCCGGGACGCTTCCTTTCGTTCTATACCGGTTGAAGAATACTTGTCTGCCGGTGTCAACCTCGGTGTTTTCTGTCGGAAAATGATCCGCGCAAAAGCCCCACTCCCGTCCTCGTGCAAATCCTTGAGAACCAGAGGATCCGAAGTATGCAACGAGCTTTGGCTCAACATTCCGGCGAAGGACACTACTCCTAGATGGTAGCATATGCTGTGATAAACTCCGTTCACATGACGCCCGAAGATAAGGAACAAAGCCTGCATGAGTTTCTGCGACGTTACAGGAGTGCTGTCGTCGCTTTCAGCGGGGGAGTCGATAGTTCATACCTTGCCTACGCCGCCAATCAGGTGATGGGTGACGCTGCTCAGGTAGTAACGGCCCTTTCCCCCTCTGTTTCGGAGCTTCAGCAGGATCTGGTTCGCGACTTCGTGACCACTTTTAAGCTGAACCACCACTTCGTGGACACGACCGAAATGGAGAACCCCGATTACACGGCTAATCCCACGGACCGATGCTATTTCTGCAAGTCGGAATTGTTCAGCCGATTAGATGCCTTGAGGGAAGAGTGGGGAGTTGAAGTGATCTTCGACGGGAGTAATGCCGACGATGTAGGGGATTACCGGCCGGGCCGGAAGGCGGCTGAAGAAGAACATGTTGTGAGCCCACTCATTGAAGTGGGGATGACGAAAGAGGAAATTCGTCTCCTTTCCAAGAAGTGGGGGTTGCCTACCTGGGATCTCCCCGCTATGCCGTGCCTTTCTTCCCGTCTGCCGTATGGTGTCGAGGTCACACCTGAAAAGTTGCGACAAGTCGAGCGCGCTGAACAGTATTTGCGCAGTCTGGGGCTGGAACAATTCCGCGTGAGGCATCATGAAGAACTGGCTCGGATCGAAATAGCTTCATCGGAGATGGGCAAGATTCTGGATTTGAAACTGTTCGAGCAGATTAGCCGTGAGCTCAAGACTCTCGGCTACCAATACGTGACTCTCGATCTTGAAGGGTTCCGATCGGGTTCTCTCAACGAGCTACTTCAGATCGAGAAATAAACGTGTTCCGTGACGTTTGCCGAGTAAACCCTTCCTGGAGTTTCCGCGTGACGACGACGCTCAAATTGGCTCTCCCTGTTCTCTGTGTAATCCTGCAGCTACTTTCGTCACCCGCATTTCCTGCGAGTCGGGAACCGGTTCGCGGTCGGAACGGCATGGTTGTCAGCACTGATCCACTTGCAAGCGATGCAGGATTGGAGGTCCTCAAAGAAGGAGGAAACGCCATCGATGCTGCGGTTGCAGTGAGCTTTGCGTTGGCGGTTGTGCATCCGCAGGCCGGGAATCTCGGAGGTGGAGGTTTCATGACCATCCATTTTGCGGAGCAGGGAACTGAGGTGACCGTTGATTACCGGGAAATAGCTCCTGCACTCGCTCGACGTAACATGTATGTCGAAGCCCGGAAGGATCGAGACTACGACCCATCCAGGGTCGGACACCTGGCGTCCGGTGTTCCCGGCACAGTAGCAGGGCTGCACCTGGTTTGGGAGAAGTATGGCCGGTTGCCCTGGAAGAGACTG
>JAUWTT010000100.1 GCA_030614585.1 Acidobacteriota bacterium | reverse complement strand
TTCCCAACGCGGGACTCGACCCGGGGTCCAGGGACCACCAGCAGACTCGATTTGGTCTTCGAGGTTTCTGAGATCCTTCGTCAGCAGTGTCTGTATCCGTTTCAGTACCGGGGTGAATTCTTCAGCTGCAATCTCGTAAGCATCGACTTGAGTTTGGGTGGGAGCGGACGTCGACGACCAGTGCCCTGAAACAATGCCTCTGACCCGGTCCGAAATCGCAGGGGGAACAGGCGCATTGTGAGACCGTCGAACAGAATCTCCCGAGAGCTTGATCTCCAAATCTTTGATTTGATTCTCCAGATAGCGGGCTTTGAGATACAGATCCTGATCTGCTGCAGGGGTCAAAAAGACCGCCTGTTTCAGATGAGACAGCTGTTCAGTTGCTTCATCCAGGGCTCTGACCGATCCCAGAACAGCCCGCTGTAGCCGGGCGGTCTTCTTCTGGAACTTCAGCAGAGCCTCACGATCCACTTCACCCAGCGTGGCTGTACCCAGAGGCTGGGCTTCAAACTCTTGAGGATCTGCCAGCTGCACAATCTGGTCACCAGCGCGGCTTTCCAGAGTTACGCTGTACTTCCCAGGCATCGCCAGTGGCCCCTTCGGTGACCGACCGTCTTCAGAGTCGGTAACGAATTCCACCGGTGTCGAAGCCGGGTGCCTGAGATCCCACGCAATCCGGTGCACGCCGGCAGTCGGTTCTCCCTCCAGCCTCCTCACGATGTTGCCGTCCTCATCTCGAATTGAAAGGAGGATCGTCGGCTTCTCCTCCCGCGCTTCAGCTCTCAGTTCTTCCCACGTCGGGTAGGAAACGGTTTCACCCTTTTTCGACACCTCCTGTTCCACTTCCTGCCGCGTTTTCTTTCTGGTTTTCACAGACTCTTTGAGGTAATAACTGAGGATCGCTCCGAAGGGTGGATTGGGAGCTGTGAAAAACGAGTCGCCCTGAAAAGACTTCTCCCGGCCTCCGAGGGGAGAGTCCTGAATATACATCCAGGGGTCCTTGACCGGGAACAGAATGGCTTCCTGCTGAAGCTTCTCCTCATTCACCGATCTGAGCAGTGAATAGTCGTCAAGAATGTAGATACCCCTCCCAAAGGTGCCAACGACTAGATCATTCTCGCGCCTCTGGATATCCAGGTCACGGACCGCGATCGTCGGTATTCCTTCTTTGAGCTGTACCCATTTCCGGCCTCCATCGATGGTGAAGAACACTCCGAATTCGGTGCCCGCGAAAAGGAGGTCTGGATTTACGTGGTCCTCCATGATCGAATGGACCGATCCTCGCTCCGGTAGATCTCCGCTCATCGATTCCCAGTTTTGGCCTGAGTTGGTGCTCTTAAGCAGGTAGGGTTTGAAATCCCCTTTCTTGTGATTGTCGAAGGCTGCGTATACCGTGGAGGCAGCGTGGAGGGATGCTTCGAGATCGCTGACATAGCTCATGGAAGGTACCCCGGGAAACTCTCCATAGCGCTGCCAGTTGTTGCCACCATCTTCAGTTACTTGAACTAGCCCGTCATCAGTCCCCGCGTATACCAGGTTTTCTTTGACGGGTGACTCCGAAACGGCAACGATGCTGCCATAGAGAGACGTAGACGCGTTCTTGGCCACGGCGTCAACGCTCCAGACCTGCCCCATGATCTCCAACTGGTTACGGTTGATCTGGCGAGTCAGGTCACCGCTAACGGCGGTCCAGCTGTTTCCTCGGTCTTCACTTCGGAAGAGCCGATTGGCGGCGAAGTAGAGGCGCGTGTGCGAATGTGGACTGATCAGAAGCGGCGAGTTCCAATTCCAGCGCAAGGCCTCCTCACCTCTCCCCGGTTGAGGTTGTATGTTGATGCGCTGGCCGGTCTTTCGGTCAAAGCGAACGAGGTGTCCATACTGAGATTGGCTGTAGAGGATGTTGGGATCTTCCGGATCAACCTGCGTCTCGAAACCATCCCCTCCTTTCGTCACGAACCAATCCCGGTTGGTAATCCCGTGCACATTGGTAGTCTGCGAAGGTCCTCCGAGAGTGTAGTTGTCTTGTGTTCCGCCATATATGTTGTAAAACGGCTTGGCGGAATCCACGGTGATTCGATAGAATTGTGTAATCGACAGGTTGGATTTAAAATCCCAAGTCTTGCCGCGATCGAAGCTCTCGTACACCCCTCCGTCACAGCCCAGTAGAAGGTGAGTGTTGTCGGCCGGATCAATCCACATGGCATGGTTATCCACGTGTTTGAATTTCTCTCCCAGCTTCTTGAAAGTCTTTCCACTGTCTTCGGTCACCATGAGATAGGTGTCCAGCGAGTAAACCCGCTCTACATCGAAAGGATCGGCGACAATTTCCTGGTAGTACTGGGGGCTTCCACTTACGTAGTCACTCTGCTTTTCCCAACTCTCTCCCTTGTCGGTGGAACGGAAGAAGCCGCCTGAGTCACCGGTTGCCTCGACGATGGCAAAAAGCACTTTTGGATCCACGGTTGAAACAGCGATACCAATTCTTCCCAGATCGTTGTCTGGCAGACCCCGAATCACTTTGCGCCAGGACTCGCCTCCATCCATTGATTTGTAAATACCTGACTCCGGTCCCCCGTCAATCAGTGTCCAGACGTGGCGCCTTCGCTGATAGGTTACGGCGTACATTACATCCGGGTTTTGGGGATCCATGAGCACCTCGCTCACACCCGTGTTCTCACTGATGTCGAGGACCTTTTTCCAGGATTCGCCTCCGTCGGTGGTTCTGTACAGCCCACGGTCACCCCCCGGTGCCCAGAGAGGGCCCTGGGCAGCCACGAATACTCTCGAGGAATCCCGGGGATCTATCAGGATCTTGCCAATATGTTCAGAGGCCTTTAAGCCGACGTTCTTCCATGTCTTACCCCCATCAATCGACTTGTATACTCCGTCACCATAAGAAACACTGCGTTGGCTGTCATTTTCACCGGTACCGACCCAGACCACCAGAGGCTCGTTAGGGTCTATGGTGATACAGCCGATGGAGTAGGATGCCATTTGATCGAAAACCGGCTCCCAGGTTGTTCCCCAATTCTCCGTTTTCCAAACTCCACCTGAAGCAACAGCCACAAAGTACTGACTCTCCTGGGCTGGATTCACAGCAATGTCTCCCACGCGGCCCGATGTCAGAGCAGGTCCAATGCCCCGCAGTTTTAGACCTTTAAACGTCTCTGCAGTCAACTTCGAGCCGTTTTCTTGAGGTTTTTCAGGTTCCTCGATAACCTCTTGAGGCTGGGGGAATATTGGTGCAGTTAGAAGAGTCAGGGTTACAATGGCTGTTACAAGAGCTTTCACTGTCTACTCCTCCCAGGAATCGCACGCATAAAAGAACCATGTCGCACATGATCCTATCCCAAGTTGAGATTTGTTGTCAGGGTTCGGAGTTTTCCGAATCCATTTGTGGTGAACCTACATAGTACAGTTTAGATTTGGAGATGACGAATCGCCGTGTTGGGCTTGGAGAGGAGACGACAGAAGGAACGAATTTGGGCTCAGCCAGACGCAGGATCTGGACGCAGAGGAAGGTTATGGCTTTTGAAATGAGAATGCTAAAAACAGTTCTACTCATTGCCTTACTGACCACAGGCACTCTACAGGCAGGTGGGGCGTCAGGAGTTGACGGTGTGCAGAATCAGGTTCCCGGGGCCCTGACGCTGGATCAGGCCGTAAGGCAGGCTTTACAGTCGAACCCGCTTATCAGAGCCACGGCTGCCGGTAAGGATGCTGCTGCCGCCGGGGTCGGTGAAGCTAAGTCAGGTCGACTTCCTTTTCTGGAGTTTTCCGAAACATATACCAACAGTAACAACCCGGTTTATGTGTTCGGGTCTCTGCTGGAGCAGGGAAGATTCACTGCAGATAATTTCGACCTTGACAACCTGAATAATCCACCTTCGATTTCAAACTTCCGAACTGCCTTCAATTTGAGGCTGCCTGTATTCAACCGCTTTCAAACCAGTGCGGGAATCGAGGAAGCACGCCTGCGAGAAGAACAGGTTGATACGGACATTTCCTGGACTGAACAGCAGATCCGTTTCCAGGTGATTCGAGCATTCTACGGAATCCTCGTTGCCGTAGAGCGTAGGAAAGTTGCTGAAGATGCTGTGAAAACGGCGGAGTCGGAGGTGGTAAGTATCCGGGATCGCTTTGACCAGGGGATGGTTGTGCAGTCCGACCTGCTAGCCATGGAGGTGCAGCTCGCGGAGTTTCGTCAGCAACTGGTTCAAGCCGGTGGCGAGGAACAGACAGCTCGAGCTGCCCTGAACACTGTGGTGGCCAGGCCGGTCAGCTCATATATCGATGTCAGCGGAAGTCTTGAAGAAAGGGATTTTGATGCGTCATCTCAGCAAGAGCTGATCAAGCAGGCTCTGCAGCAACGGCCCGATTATCAGAAGACGGCATTGGAGGTGGATCGACTTGGTCAGAGCCTGAGGAAGTCCAAAGGGCAGTGGTGGCCGGACTTAAACGTTTTCGCGCAGCTGGGTCACAGTAGCCAGAATCTGCGAAATGGAAGTGGAGACTTCGCGGTCGGTGCCAGGTTGACGTTTAAGATCCTTGATTTTGCCAGGGATGACAAGATCCACCAGGCGGTTGCCGCGTCGCAAGTGGCCAAAGCGCAGGAAGACCTTAAGGCTAATCAGATCAGCTTCGAAGTGGTCGAAGCCTATCAGGCGTTCCGAAGTTCCAGCGAACGGCTTCGAGTCGCAACGGCCTCGGTCGACCAGGCTGCAGAGGCACTGCGCATCATTGAGGATCGGCATTCAGTAGGTTTGACGACGATCACGGAAGTGTTGAGAGCGCAGAATGCAGTCCTCAGGGCGAGGTTACTTCGATTGGGCGCACAGCACGACAAGTACGTTGGCTATGCCAGACTGCTTCTGGCGTCCGGTTCCCTTGTCTCAGTTACTCAATTTACCAGTTAGCATTCAGGTGGCATGAAAATGAGAGTCAAAGTGAGAATGGTTATCGTCCTTACGGTTCTACTCATCCTGGTGGGTTGCGGTGGAGAGGCCGAACGCCATGACACGGGAGCTGAGAGTGCCGTTTCTGTCTCAGTCACGGTTGAAAAGGTCAAGGCTGAAGAGGTCATGTCAGGCTATCAGGCTGTCGGGACCGTCTATGCCAAGGTTGGTTCGACGCTTTCCAGCAAGGTCGTCGGAAATGTGATTGCAGTGCACGTCAGAGAAGGTGATCGCGTCCGCTCGGGAGAACTACTCGTTGAGATTGACAGTCGAGAGGCGGATGCACGAGTCCATCAGGCTGAGGCGGGCATGGTAGAAGCTGAGAGTGCCCTGGTCGAGGTGGAGAGTGCGATTCTGGCTGCTCGTTCAGGAGTTGACGCCGCCGAGGCTGACGCCTGGCTTGCCAAGTCAACTTATGAAAGATTTCAGGAACTCCTGAAACGGAAATCGGTGAGTCGGCAGGAGTTCGAAGAAGTGGAGGCTCGGCATAAAGGGGCACAGGCCCAGGTCCTGAGGGCCAAAGAGATGCTGGCATCCACTACCGCAAAGAGGGCTCAGGTAATGGCGAGGATCTCGCAGGCTGAAGCTAATCTGGAGAATGCCAAACTGTACCAGGATTATGCTAGTATCCATGCTCCAATCAACGGAATCGTAACCCGGAAAACCGTCGATGTGGGACAGTTGGCTACCCCGGGGTTGTCGCTGATCACAGTCGAGGATTCCAGTAATTACAGGCTCGAGGCAGCGGTCGATGAGTCACAAATGCAGTACGTGCAACTCGGTCGGACTGTTTCGGTTTGGATTGACGCCCTCGGGCGTGAATTTGAGGGGAAGGTTGGCGAAATTGTTCCTGCAGCCGATTCTTTAAGCCGCTCCTTCACCGTAAAGATCGATCTCCCAGCAGAGCCAGGTCTGCGTTCCGGGTTGTACGGGAAGGCAGCATTCTCGACTTACGAGCGTCAAGTATTGACGGCACCCGCATCGGCCCTTATCGAAAAGGGCCAACTGGTTGGGGTTTTCGTGGTCGATTCTGAACGAAGGGCCCGTTTTCGATTGGTTAAGACTGGAGGGCAACTTGGGGATCGAGTCGAGGTGCTTTCCGGCCTCAAGGATGGTGATGAGGTTGTGATTGACCCGGGTTACGAAGTACGAGAAGGGGTAAAGCTCGAATTCTCCCAGACCACCCGATTAGGCCCGGAACCGGAACCCTCGAAAGTGGCTGGGAGGGATGCAGTTCCTAATCTGAATGTCGAAAGAGAGCAGCTGTGAACAGGCTGGACGAGGGCCAACAAAGCGCAGTCGTCAGTGGGACCAGGAGTAGGTGATGAAAAGCATTGGAGCCGCGGGGAAACTTGCTCACGCATTTATTGACTCAAAGCTGACACCTCTAATAATTGGGGCCTCTATCCTCCTGGGAATCGGGGCGGTGACCTTGCTTCCCAGGGAAGAGGAACCACAGATTGTCGTCCCAATGATTGACATCTTCGTTCAAATGCCTGGTGCGAGTCCCAGAGAAGTCGAGGAGCGAATTACCAAGCCGATGGAGAAGTTGCTCTGGGAAGTTGGCGGCGTTGAGTATATCTATTCGACTTCGGGACCGGGCTTTGCCATGGCGATAGTTCGCTTCTACGTGGGTGAAAATGAGGAAGATGCAATCGTCCGCCTCAACCAAAAAATGTACGCCAACCTCGACTTGATCCCGGAAGGGGCGAGTCCTCCGCTTGTGAAGCCCCGATCAATCGATGATGTTCCGGTTCTGGCCCTTACTCTTTGGAGTGAAGAGTATGACCACTACATGTTACGGAGATTGGCCGCCCAACTGGATGACGAGATTAAGCAGGTCGACGATGTTTCCGAAGTCACCCTGATCGGAGGACAGCGCCGACAGGTCAGAGTCGTACTGGATCCGGCAAAAATGGTTTCGCGAAAAGTGGCCCCCGCGATGCTGGCCCAGATTCTTCAGCAAGCCAATCGCGAGATGCTGTCGGGTTCGTTCTCGTCTGGAAACCAGGAATTCCTGGTTGAGACTGGTGCCTTTTTGCGAAGTGCTGAAGATGTGCGGAACGTTGTGGTCGCAACCTTTGAGAATCGACCGGTTTACCTGCGTGAGATTGCCGAGGTTATCGACGGGCCTGCGGAACTTTCCGACTACGTGTTTTTTGGCTTTGGTCCCGCAGGTGAGTTAAGCCAACAACTAGGGGCCGGCCATGGAGCCGCGGAAGCGTCCAGCATGAAGAGGTCTGCGACCGGGGCTTTTCCGGCGATAACGATTTCTATAGCCAAGCGTAAGGGAACAAATGCCATAGTCGTAGCCAACAGTGTTCTCGAGAAGGTTGAGCTGCTTCAGGGAACCCTGATCCCAAGTGACGTTAACGTCACGATTACGCGTAATTACGGTGAGACTGCCAAGGAGAAGTCGGATGAACTCCTCTTCCACATGCTCCTTGCAATTCTGTCAGTTTCTGTGCTGATCTGGTTGACACTTGGACTCCGTGAGTCTGGAGTTGTAGCAATCGCAATTCCCGTTACACTGGCGCTCACACTGGTTGTCTTCTATTTCCTGGGCTATACCTTGAATCGTGTAACCCTTTTCGCCCTGATCTTCTCGATCGGCATCCTTGTGGACGACGCCATCGTTGTAGTCGAAAACATCGTCAGGCATAAACGGCTTCCCGAGAACAAAGGTCGGCCCTTGTTTCAGGTCGCAGTCGAAGCGGTTGATGAGGTAGGGAATCCCACGATACTGGCGACTTTCGCGGTGATCGCTGCGATCCTGCCGATGGCATTCGTGAGTGGGCTGATGGGCCCATACATGATGCCGATTCCGGTAGGGGCTTCTGCGGCGATGATTTTTTCTTTACTGGTAGCTTTCATAGTCACACCCTGGGCTTCAGTCCGGTTACTGAAGAAGGAAACTGGTGCTGCAGACAAACATGCCAAAGAGGGCTGGAGTACCGTTGCCTATCGCCGGGTGATGAAACCGCTGATCGGGCGTCCGATTATTCGATATGGGTTTCTTGGTGCGGTTGTGGTCCTGCTGATGGGTGCACTAGGGCTTTTCGCCTTGAAACTGGTGAAGGTGAAAATGCTCCCGTTTGATAACAAGAGTGAGTTCCAGGTGGTTGTTGACATGCCCGAGGGGACCACTCTCGAGGGCACCGCCGCTGTGACCCATGAGATTGCACAATACCTGAGTACTGTTGCCGAGGTGATGGATTACCAGGTTTATGTGGGTACTTCCTCTCCCTACAACTTTAACGGGTTGGTTCGCCACTACTTCCTCCGCTCAGCACCGCACGAGGCCGACATTCAGGTCAACCTGGTACCGAAGCACGAACGCTCTCGCCAGAGCCACCCCCTGGTCAAGAGTGTCCGCCCCTCCATTCAGGAAATCGCCAGGCGGCATGGTGCTGCAGTGAAGGTGTCGGAAGTTCCGCCAGGCCCACCCGTGCTTCAGACTCTGGTGGCGGAGGTGTACGGCCCTAGCGAACAGCGGCGCCTCGAGGTCGCGGAGCAGATCAAAACGATCTTCGAGGAGACGGACGGCATAGTAGACGTGGATTCATATATCGAGGACGAGCAGGTCAAGTACCGTCTTGAAGTGGATCGAGAGAAGGCCGCTTTCAGTGGCGTCTCGGTAGAACAGATTGTGGGCACTCTTCGCCTGGCCATCGACGGTGTCAATGCCGGACTCCTTCACGATCCTCGCGAGAAGGAGGACGTGCCAATCGTGCTACGGTTTCCCAGGGAAGAACGTTCAAGTGTTACCGACCTAATGATGATCAAGGTGATTGGGGAGTCAGGCAACCTGGTGTCTCTTGGAGAGCTCGTTAAGATCGAAGAGACAATCCAGGAGAGGAATATCTACCATAAGAATCTCAAGCCTGTTTTGTATGTGACCGGAGACGTTGCCGGGGCTGAAGAGAGTCCCGTCTATGCGATCGCTGAACTGGGTGACAAGATCGCGGAACTGGAAATACCCGAGGGCTATGAGATTGAACAATACACCGCCAGTCAACCCTTCCTGACCGACAAACTGTCGATTAAATGGGACGGGGAATGGCATATTACCTATGAGGTCTTTCGAGACATGGGTATCGCTTTCGCTGCGGTCCTTGTGCTTATCTACATTCTGGTGGTTGGGTGGTTTCAGTCGATGATCACGCCTCTTGTCATCATGGTGGCGATTCCTTTCTCGTTGGTAGGAATCCTGCCGGCGCACTGGTTTATGGGAGCTTTCTTTACGGCCACTTCAATGATCGGGTTTATAGCCGGCGCGGGGATTGTTGTCCGTAACTCGATCATTCTCGTAGACTTCGTCGAACTTCGGCTCGAACAGGGGATGCCGCTGGACGAAGCTGTGGTTGATGCCGGCGCAGTCCGGTTTCGGCCCATGATGCTGACCGCCGCCGCTGTAATTGTTGGTGCATCTGTGATACTGTTTGACCCAATTTTTCAGGGATTGGCAATTTCGCTTATGGCCGGTGAAGTTGCGTCGCTCCTACTGTCAAGAATGACGGTTCCGATTCTCTATTTTGTAACCAAGAGACGGGCAACGAGCTCTTAACAGTAGAGGAGTTTGAAACCGATTTCTTCGGTGGCCGCCCTGAGTGGTGCTTCTTAGTAAGAAGGAGATGTAGAAATGACAGTTGATCGCTATTTGAGATTGGCGGCCGGATTCTTTGTGATGTTGAGTCTGGCTTTGGGAACCTGGGTCACCCCGTATTGGTATCTGTTTACCGCTTTCGTGGGGTTAAACCTCTTTCAGTCAGCGTTCACAAATTGGTGTCCCTTGATGACCATCCTGAAGAAACTGGGTGTGAGATCGGCCTGAATGGGTCCTGAGGCTTGGGTCTTGGTATCTTCATTCGTGCTCGTGCTCGTGCTCGTAATCGTAAACTTTGTCGAAATCCGGGAAGGAAGAATGAATCGACTAGGTTCTTGACAAAGCTTACGACAAAGGAGGGCCGGGAACT
>JAUWTT010000626.1 GCA_030614585.1 Acidobacteriota bacterium | reverse complement strand
ATGTCTTACGGACGAGAAGGAGCGACCATTCGTACAATCCCCAAGCCGCATCCGGCCGTTCGTCGTTCGTCCTTCTTTAAGACCCGAGAAGTGCGAAGTTTGAAGTGCGAAGTGCGAAGTTCGAAGTGCGAACTCGAGACACAGGACCCAAGACGCAAGACACCTTGCTTTGCCTGTCCCCTCGGAATATCGTTTCTGATGGGTTCTTCTGGAAATTCCTTCGACTATTCTCACGCCCGTGATGTCTAAACCTTTTGAAGACATCAGAAGTGAGGTTGTGTCCTGTGGTGAGAGTGGAAACGATAACGACTACAATCGGAAAGAGAATGTCGGCAGAACGTGAGATCGGCCAAGAGGAAGCCTGGGTTCTAGCCAGCCAGAAAGGGGATCAACTGGCCTTTAACCGCCTGGTCCTCAAGTGGGAGCATCGAGTTTACAATCTCTCGCTGCGCATGTTGAACGATCCTGAGGAAGCGGCTGAGACCACCCAGGAGATCTTTCTTGCCGTTTACAGGAACATCAAACGATTCAAGAGACAAGCCGCTTTCTCAACCTGGATCTACCGGATCGCCGTTAATCACAGCATATCCCGCTTGCGTCGGCGGCCCCCCGTCCATTACTCGATTGAAGACGAGACCTTTGTCCGACCTCATAACAAGTTCTCTGTTCCAGGAGGGCAGGAAACTGACTTACTCCGGCTGGAGCAGAGAGGCAGGATACGGGAATCTCTTTCGAAACTGTCTGCTGAGCAGAGAGCGGTAATGGAACTCAAGGTCTACCAGGAAGAAACGTTCGATTCGATCGCCGACATTCTGGGACTTCCGGCAAGCACAGTTAAATCCCGATTCTATGCGGGCCTCGGGATATTAAAAGGGCGTTTGAGATACCTCTTGGAGGATTGATGATGGGCAGGTCATGCGAAGACTATCAGGAACTTATAAAGGACCGATTGGCCGGTGAACTCGAAGCTTCCCTGGAGGGAGTCCTGACTGAGCACCTCTCTGAGTGTGCGCGATGCGCTCAAGAGGCGGATTTGTTGCAGGGCTTATGGAAAGAACTCGAGGCCTATGAAGACGAGACAATACCGAGCCACTTCTTCGTCTACGAGACTGAGCGGCTGTCTTTAAGCCAGGTCTTCACGAGGCTGTCTTTCCCCTGGAAGTTTGCCACGCTCGGTGCCGGTGCCGCCCTCGTGGTAGTAGCCGCGCTGGCTCTGTTGACTGCCAGTCTGAAGATCGAACCCGGCGCAGTGGTTCTGACCTTCGGGACCGCGAAGACAGAGAGGGCACACTTTGACTCCATGAAGGCTGAGTTGATTGATCACTTAAGAGCAGTTTCCCGGGAAGAGAAGGCTGAGTGGATGAGTGAATTGAAGCACGAATTCAGCAGCTCCCTGAGTGAATCTGAGCAGAAGCAGCAGGCATTGGTGAAGGCTGCACTCGAAGAACTGGACGGCCGAAATTCAAGGGTGAATCAAGTAAGAGACGCCCAACTCCAGGCCCGTTTGAATGCATCTCTCAAGAGCTTTGGGTCGGCCATGCTGTCTCGACACGAGAGAGATATGAGCCAAGTGAATCAACAGCTGACCGGATTCGCAAACTATGACCGCTTTCAGGCAAATCAGACCGACGCAATCATGACCACCCTTGTTGAAATGGCGGGTCAAGATCCAATTAGGAGGTAACTATTAAATGAATAGAAGAAGAGAAAAGAGAAGTCTTGTTTTGATATCTGCTTCAGTTGTAATCATGGTCATGTTCTTGGCGGTCACAGCATGGAGTGCAGTTGCTCCGTTCGACTCTGCCAAAATGGCTAGGGAGATCGAGGTAATGAAGAGCATTCTCTCGACCAGACTCTCCTTTGCCGATGACGCAAGAGAGGATAGGAGGGACGAGACGGATAACGTGTTCTTGAGGTTTGAGATGTTTGAAGCGGGTGGTCGTCCCCGAGTCGAAGGGTTCTATCTCTTCGATCAGGGGGTTGTTTTCACCGTTGGACTCCATGGTGTGACTCATCGGCGGTCAGCAGATCTCGCGTCTTTAGAGGACAGACTTGAGAGACTGCAAACTGCGGATGTGGTCGACCCGCATCGCCTGGAGATGCAATTAGCCATGATTGAGAACCGGCTCGCCGAAAGCGAAGCACTGAGAGCCTACGCAGAGCCGATGGCACTCACAGAAATCGAGTACTACACTGGAGCTTACCCTTCGCCAGAAGTTGCTCCGGTTCCCGAGCCCATCGAACCTCCGGAACCACCTGAGCCGCCTGAACCTCCAGATGCTCCTGAGCCGCCTGAACCGAGCTATTGGAGAGCTCAACGCTCTCCAGAGGAACGAGAGCAACATCTCCAGGAAGTGAAGCAGCGGGCGGCTGAAATGGAGCAGCGCCTGAAAGAGGTTCAGCAGCAACAGCGTGAAACGGAACAACAGGTTGAGAAATACCGGGCCCGTGTAACCGAAGAATTGATTCTCGCTTTGGCACACCAGGGGGACTCGGTGACTGAATTGAAAGCACACGAATATATAAATCTTATTCTCGTCGAAGGTGAGGGATCGATTGGCCGCTTGGCAGGCGAGCCGGTAGGCAAGCCTTCCGGGAT
>JAUWTT010000162.1 GCA_030614585.1 Acidobacteriota bacterium | reverse complement strand
TCGATCACATCCGTATCAGACAACTGGTTCTTGGCCAGGGAATGGAGTTTGACACCAGGAACATGTTTGCGCCGAACGTTAAGATTCGGGAACGTAACCGTGAACAAAATCCGACTCACAACTGGCGCATTCATGAGCGGCCCAATCATAGCAGAATCCCCATGACTCAGGAAATATCAGGTCCGACAACTGTGCTATATTCGACTTTCGTGAATCCCGCCAAACAGGTTACAGCCACCAGGATTGCAGAACTTCGCGAACAACTCGAACACCATAACTATCGGTACCATGTTCTAGACGCCCCTGAGATTGCGGATGAAGAGTACGACCGGCTGCTCCGCGAGTTGGTCCAGCTCGAGACCGACTATCCCGAGTTTGCCTCACCGACTTCTCCTACTCAGCGAGTGGGGGCCCAGCCGCTTGACGGCTTCCAGAAAGTGGAGCATCACGCCCCCATGCTCAGTTTGTCAAACGCTTTTGATGAAGACGAATTGAAAGCGTTTCAGCGCCGCATCAGCAATATGCTTGATGTCACAAACATCGACTACGTGACCGAATTCAAGATCGACGGTCTGGCGGTTGCCCTCACATACCAAAACGGTGAGTTAGTGAGGGGTGCGACACGAGGTGACGGTACGATTGGCGAAGAAGTGACCGGCAACCTGAAGACAATTCGGTCGATCCCTTTGCGGCTCCGTCCGCAAAATGTACCGGATCTTGTCGAAGTCAGAGGGGAAGCGTTTCTGCCACTCCTTGCTTTTGGGAAGCTGAATGAACAGCGACTTCAAAACGACGAGAACCCGTTTGCCAATCCTCGTAACGCCGCCGCAGGCACACTGCGCCAACTAGACCCGGGTATTGCTGCTTCCCGGCCGCTAGCGTTCTTTGGTTACTCGATTGGACATCTTGAAGGTCCCGCTAGATCTGTTAGTACTCAAGTTCAGGTCCTCGAACAGCTTTCCGAGTGGGGTTTCCCGGTAAATTCCACCTATCGTCACCATGAAAGCATGGAAAGTGTCATCGACTACTGCCGGGAATGGCAGGAACTTCGAAACACCCTCGATTACGAAATCGATGGTGTCGTCATCAAGGTAAATCGACTCGATTATCAGGAACGACTCGGAATACTGAGCCGAGATCCCAGGTGGGCCATTGCCTTTAAGTTTCCGGGGCAGGTGGCGACGACTCGGCTGGTGGAGATCAGGATCAACGTTGGCCGTACCGGGGCCCTGAACCCCTATGCGGTACTGGAACCGGTTGAGGTGGGGGGTGTGACCATTCGTACTGCCACACTCCATAACGAAGAGGACATCCAACGGAAAGATATCAGAGAGGGCGATGTAGTCACGATCAAAAGAGCCGGAGACGTCATCCCTCAAGTGATGGGTCCGGTGAGGGAGAAGCGCACCGGACGTGAGCAGCCCTTTCACTATCCCTCACAATGTCCGGTATGTGGCGCCCCTGTGCTTCGCGAAGAAGACGAGGCAATGGCCTACTGCGCCAACCGGCAGTGTCCAGCTCAAAGGCTGGAGGCTCTGAAGCACTTCGTAAGCCGGGGTGCAATGGATATCCGCGGCCTGGGTCCTCAGACTTTGGAAAAACTTGTGGAGCTCGAAATCGTGAAATCGCCTGCCGACCTCTACCAACTGACAGCAGAGGCGGTCTCTCTAATACCCGGATTTAAGGAAAAATCCAGTCTCAACCTTCTGCAGAGCCTCGAGGACAGCAAGGTCCAGCCAATGCCGCGAGTCCTCTTCGCGTTGGGAATAAGGCACGTCGGAGAGGCTGTTGCCCGGCTTCTAGCAAACCACTTCAGGAGTATCGAGGCACTCCATTCGGCTTCAGAGGAGGACATCCTCCAGATAAACGGAATTGGCCCTGAGATCGCTCGGAGCATCGGGAGCTACCTCACCTTGAAGGAAAACCAGGCTCTTGTGGAGGAATTGAAGCGAGCCGGACTTCGGTTCTCGGTTGAAGAAGTAGCTCAAGACCCACAAACCCTTCTCGGGAAGACCTTCGTGATAACAGGGACACTTTCCGCTTTCAACCGTGCCGAAGCTAAGGCAATCATCGAAAAACTGGGCGGGAAAGTGACCTCTACGGTCAGTTCAAAGACCGACTTTGTCGTGGCCGGTGAGAATCCGGGGAGCAAACTGAGGAAAGCATCCGAACTCGGCATCTCGATCTTAAGTGAAGGGGATCTCGAAATGCTGACTAGCGATGGATCTGAGCAGGCGAAATGACCTATTCTTCCGATCGCCTCAAACCCAGCCCACTGGCCAAATTCTTCTTTGCCATAGCCTGGAAAGGGAAAGGCGCTCACACAGGAGTCGAGAAAGTCCTCACCAACAAGTTTGGGCCTTTGACTGAACGCTCTGCAACGTATTCTTTCAGTGAATTCAGCCCGTACTACGATGTGGAATTGGGCCGCCCGGTGTGGAAATACCTCGTGTCTTTAGAAAGACTAATGCCCGCAGATCAGATCGTTGAGGTCAAACACTTCGTTGAGGAACTGGAGGGCCGTTTTTCCACTGGAGAAGGCGACGATCGAAGAAGGACAGTCAACGTTGACCCCGGGTATCTTAATGGTTGGCAGGTAGTCCTTTCCACGGTCAAGAACTACACCCACCGTATCTCTATGGGGGGTGGGGTATTCTGCGAAGTCACACTCATCTACAAGGAAGGCAGGTTCCAAAAGCTACCCTGGACCTTTCCTGACTATGTCAGCCCGCCGGTCCTCGAGTTCCTGAAGAATGCACGTGAGGGATATCGGCAGTAATTGCAGCTCCCGCAGATGCCTGCATCATCCAAAGAGTACGAAGACCGTAACGCTGGCTTCCAGCCGGCAAGTCGCCATCCTGGCGACTGTTGCTGACGACAAGCTGGAAGTAACTCAATCTGGGGCTGGAAGCCCAGCTGCCGGCAGGGATGCCGGCGCTACGAGGCAAAGTTACCAGCCTGGGAGAAGAATGGCCTAACATCGACGAAGCTTCCTAGTCCACTCTGGATCATCTTTTCTTTCTCTTCCACCTTGTCCCGGTTTTCCGCACCGGATAGAATCCGACCCGTTTGGAACAACTAATTTCGAGGATTTAAAACATGGTTGGTCTACTGGAAAGATCTCGAAACGCCGGACTTTTCTCGTTAGCAATGCTTCTCTGCCTGACCGCTCTGTCGGCAACCGCTGAAAACGAGGACCCTAACATCGTTTTCGATGAAGCTTTGTTCAAGGCAATGAAGTACCGCCAAATTGGTCCCTTCCGGGGAGGACGCGTTACGGCAGTAGCCGGCATACCGAATAACATCTTCACCTATTACATGGGGGCAACAGGGGGAGGCGTCTGGAAGACGACGGACGCCGGTCAGAGCTGGAAGAACGTTTCTGATGGCCACGTCAACGTGGGTTCAATCGGGGCCATAGCCGTTTCGGAATCTGATCCGAATGTCGTGTACGTCGGTACCGGTTCAGCTTGCCCGCGTGGAAATGTCTCGATCGGCGATGGTATCTACAAGTCCACTGACGCGGGCAAGACATGGAAGCATATTGGACTGAAGAAGGCTGGGCAGGTCGCCCGGATTCGAATCCACCCAGCGAATCCAGATCTGGTATATGCAGCTGTGCTCGGCAATATTTTTGGTCAGAACCCTGAAAGAGGAATATTCCGATCCCAGGACGGTGGAACAAGCTGGGAGAAGGTGTTGTACATCGATGAGCGAACTGGCGCGTCAGATCTGGCCATGAGCGCGACAAATCCGAGAATCCTGTTTGCGGGAATGTGGCAGGTCGAACGCAAACCCTGGACCCTGATCGATGGCGGAGAGAAGGGAGGGGTTTATCGATCAACAGACGCGGGAGACACCTGGGAGCATCTTGAAAAGGGACTGCCTGAAGGGAAAATCGGCCGAACCGGGGTTACCGTCTCGCCGGCAAGACCTGACCGCGTCTGGGTCATTCAAGAGGGCGACGAGGAAGAAAAAGGAGGGCTGTTCAGGTCTGAGGACGGTGGGGATACTTTCAAGAAGATCAGCCGGGAGCATAAAATTCGGGGGCGCGCCTGGTACTACAACCACGTGGTCGCAGACCCGATCGACGAGAATACGGTATACATACTGAACGCCGGTTTTCACAAATCAGTTGATGGCGGGAAGAACTTCGAACGCGTGAAAGTTCCGCACGGGGACAATCACGATCTGTGGATCAACCCGAACAATAATCAAATCTGGATCAACAGCAACGATGGCGGAGCCAACGTAACCTTTAATTCCGGACATTCGTGGTCAACCCAACTGAACCAGCCTACCGCAGAATTCTACCGGGTCACGGTGGACAATCAGTTTCCGTATCGAGTTTACGGTGCCCAACAGGACAATTCGACGATCTCGGTCCCCAGTCAGAATCCGGGCGGTCTGACGCCCCAGGAACACTGGTTCGATGCCGGCGGTATGGAGAGTGGGCATATCGCTGTTGACCCGAGAAACCCAAACATCATCTTTGCGGGCAACTACATCGGAATGATCACCCGGCTTGACCGAAGTAGAGGACACATACGAGAAGTGACGACGTACCCCGAGATGCACGATGGAATGGCTCCCCGGGATATTCGGTATCGCTTTCAATGGAACGCTCCGATTCGGTTCTCACCGCATGACCCAAACGTTCTCTATCACACATCTCAGTATGTCCATCGCTCCACCAACGGCGGACAAAGTTGGGAGATTATCAGTCCGGACCTCACCACCAACAATGACAATTACCAGGATATTCCTGGAGGCCCTATTCAACATGACCACACGGGTGTCGAAGTCTACACGACGATATTTGCCTTCGAGGAATCCCCTGTCGAGCCAGGGGTCCTTTGGGTCGGTAGTGACGACGGACTGGTTCACATATCTCGTGATAACGGGAAGAACTGGAAGAACGTTACGCCACCTCAAATGCCGGAAGAGGGCACCGTCAATATGATTGATCCATCTTCTTATCAAGGGGGACGGGCCTATGTGGCTGTCTACAAGTACCGGGAGAATGACTTCCGCCCCTACATTTTCCGGACGCATGATTACGGAGCCTCGTGGGAATCATTGGCTGACGGAAAGAATGGAATCCCGGAAGATCAGTTCGTGCGAGTGGTCAGAGAAGATCCAGTTCGTGAAGGGCTCCTTTATGTTGGAACAGAGTTCGGGATGTACGTTTCCTTCGATGATGGAAAGCACTGGCAATCTCTGCAGCTAAGCCTTCCCATCACACCGATCACTGACCTGGCAGTCCATGACAACGACCTGGTCGTTGCCACTCAGGGCCGATCCTTCTGGATTCTGGACGACCTGACTCCCCTGCATCAACTCTCTGAGCAAGTCGCATCTTCCGATGTCTTCCTGTTCAAACCTGACGTTTCCTATCGAACACAGCTGCGCAGGTCTCGGTCTAGCGGTTCCTCACCCGAAACGCGTCCACAGGGCACCCTCATCTTCTATCTCCTGAACACCCTGCCCGATTCAGAGATAACGTTGGAGATCCTGACACCGGACGATAAACTCATCCGCAGCTTCTCCAGCGAAACTGAAGACAAGAAGGAAAAACTCCCGATGGAAGAGGGGATGAACCGTTTCGTCTGGGATCTCAAATATCCGAAACCGGAAATAGTCAAAGGTTCAATAATGTCGCTGAGCCGCGTGGACGGCACGCCGGTTGCTCCTGGCGTTTTCAAGGTCCGATTGAAAGCTGGGGAATCTGTCCTGACCCGGGAGTTCTCGGTTAGGAAAGATCCGCGCTGGGAAACCACACAGGAAGATCTCGAGGCCCAGCTCGAACTCGGAACGGAAGTAGGAAGTCTGCTTACCGACTCTCACAGCATGATTCGAAAGATCCGCGCTGTGCGTGATCAGGTCTCCGAGATTTCCACCCGAGCTCTCGATGCAGGGTTCGACGAGAAGATTGACGAAGCGAGCAAAGCTCTTGCGAACAGGCTGACAGAAGTTGAGGACCAACTGATCCAGCGCAAGAACGAGACGGACCAAGACCCCATTAACTATCCGCCCAAAATCGACAATCAGCTCGCGTACCTGCTCGGAATCGTCAATAGTCAGGACACCCGGCCGACACAAGGTTGCTACGAGCGTTTCGAAGATCTGAAAGAAGAACTCAATCAGATCAAGACGAGGCTCAATGGAATCATTGAAACGGACCTCACTGCCTTCAACCGGTTACTGGACGAGGAAGGGGTAGGGCGAATTATCGTGGGTAACGAGAAGACACCGGACTAACCGGCATCTCTCACCAGCCGGCTGGTGCCCCAAAGGGATTCACAACAACCACTCTGTTTCCTTGGTGTCCCTGGTGACTTTGTGGTTTGAACCATCCGGGCGAGACTTCGAGCCCCCGAGATTTCGAGACCCCACTCCCCAAGCCGTCACTCGAGCTCAACTTTTCTCTCCTTGTATCCCGAAGGAGGCGAAAACAGGTCGGAAGAAAACGACTCAACATCTGCTTCAGACAGGGTTGTCTCGGTACCTTCTTCCAGGTGTACAATCCTCACCGGCACACCACTCATATTGGCGAATCCGGGAAAGGGATTAGCTCCCATTGATTGAAACATTGGATTGCTTGCCAGAGGACTGAGCAACTCTTCGTAGAACTTACTGAGCTTCTGAAACGGAGCGAAGGAGTCTTTCGGGAGCCCCTGAGATTCCACGGACGCTACCCACATCTCGCTTCTCTTCTCTCCACCTATCCAGACCTCGTACTTTTGCAGGCCATCTTCGACTCCGACTTCTCTTACCTCGACCTCAAAATCGTTACCCGCTTGAGGCATATTCTTCTTCATCATGTCTTCCATCATCTTGCGCTGAGCCTCGGGAAGTTGCTCCAACTGCTTCTGCATATCCGTCATGGCCTGATTGAGCTTTGCGGAGAGTTTCTCCATCGTCTCTCTGGTGAGAAGCATGTACTCTTTTTCCTCGTGATTAACGATAAACAGTGTTTCAAGATCACCCCGATAGATCATCGAAGTGTCCATCTCACCAGAATCGGCGTCGACATCCGGATCGATCCTCAGACGATCCTCTCCCTCCGAATAAATCCAACCGGTCTGGGTGACCGCCCCACTCTTCGATTTCGTTTCCATCTTCAGCTTGACACCTCCGACAGCGAACATTGTCAATAGAATGAAGCACCCCGTACAAATCAGCGATCTTTTCATGAGCTAGTCTCCCTTTAAATCGTTTGAAATCTACCCCTTTTCACGCCTGAGCGCGGGTCGATCAAACCGTGAGTAGCGTGAACGTCATACCTTCCTTCCTGGACCCGCGGCCAAAGCTGAGGCCAGCGGTATAAGCACAAGCACTAGGGAAGAAATCGAAGTAGTGACATCAACACATTCTAACAGGATTGCATCGTTACCAGCCTCTTATCTGGAGTCGAACCAAATGTTCGCCAATCGTCAAGCTTCCGTCCTTAGTCAGTTTTTCCTGCTGCTGGTGGTAGTTCAACTCAAGTCGCCAGTCTTTGTTGACACGGTAACCCAGTCCCAGCGAAAAACGGGCTGCGCTGATGAAACCTGTCGGCAAGTCGCCCCAGACTCGGCTACCAACCTCGAAGTAGACTGGGACGTACCACGAACCGGCCTGATCTACAGGGCGATTCAAGGGAATGACTGCCTTGAGCCGATAGCGCAACCTCCCTATTTCCAATAGATCATTCAGGGCCTTAATGTCGAACAAGCGCTCTTCCAACCGGATGAGATGCGAGAAAGAGACCCTTGAGACTCTTGGGTACTGTTTTAGCAACCCGCCCCAGGGTCGGGTTTCCAGTACTGTCAGAGGTTCCCAGACGTAGAAGAGGCCGACTCCACCCAAGACGGCTACAGTGCGGTTAAACCGATAATTCACGGTGGGGCGCCCATAGAACGAACTAAGGCGGTCGCACTCAGTGGACTGCCGAAACCCGGCATCTCCACCAACTTGAAGATTCTCTGTCAGATTGAAGAAATCACTAACGTCAATCCAAGCTTGAAGATCCGAAGCCCGCGCTGGAGTGAGGGCACCTAAACATCCCCAAAGAAACAAGATTATGATGACTCTCTCACTCGTATTCCCCACGTCAGAACCGCGGGCGATTATATTCTCGCGGACTCCAGGGAACAAGTTGAAGAG
>JAUWTT010000006.1 GCA_030614585.1 Acidobacteriota bacterium | reverse complement strand
GTCCTGGAAGGCGATGTCTCCAATGCTCGAAATTGAGGCCTGACATGATGGCAAAACCGGACCCGCCCCCGCAGCAATAGTTGTCTACTCCATGTGGAGCCATCTCACGAAAACGCTCTTCGGGCACTACCGCCCTGATGACCTCTCGCTGTGGGGCTACGATTCCCATGAGACGAACAAGGTTGCAGGGATCGTGCAGCGTCACCGGAAAGTCGTTCCGGCTCTTGTCGAACTTGATTCTTCCTTCCCGCACGATGTCGCGGAGGACATTCATGCTGCTTTCGCGAGGGATATTCAGATCGCCTGTGACTATCTTGTCGGCAATCACAGTAATCGCTTTGTGGGCGTGACCACATTCGCCGACGACAATCTTCTTCACCTTCAGTTTCTTCGCGGCTTCGAGGTGTTTCAGGGCCGTCCGGGCAAATTGGATGTCGTCATACCAGACGCCGTAGTTGATTCCATCGTAGGCAGCCAGATCGCTGGAGAGAGTCCAACTCAGGCCGGCGGCATTGAACAGCAAGGCAAATGCCCCGGGGTTCTCGGGCCAAGCCATAATCTCACCGGCATTGTGGATCAAGAGGATGTCGGCTCCCTCTTTATCCCATGGGGTCTCCACCTCGATCCCTGCTCGTTCGGTGGTGTCCTCATCAATAAACTCAACATTGTCCTTCACAACGAGTGCATTCATGCCCGTGGAAGAACCAACCTTCAGCTGGAGTACTGAACCCACCTCGTGGAGCTCTTTTGGTGCGATTCCCATCTCCTGGCTTGCAACCTTCCTGATCTCCCTTGCCAGGAGAGCATTATCGACGCCAATCGGACACGTTTGTGCACAGCGGCGACAGAGGTTGCATCGATAAGACAGTTCAATCAACCGCGCAACCGTCTTCCAGTTCAGATCAATATCCCCATGCACCCAGGTCGAGCCCTTCTTGATGTACTTAAAGTAGATCCGCCGCAAGATCTCCGACCGGTAAGAAGGTCGGTATAGAGGATGGCGCCCACTCTCTTCGAAGATGTGACAGGAGTCTGAGCAAGTCTGGCACTTGGCGCAGTGCTCCAGGGAGATCATTAGCGGCTCCAGAAACGTCCAGTTGTTTTCTGCGGTTATCGATTTTCCAAGACCAGACAGAAACTGATTAACCAGGCGTTCCTCCTCCTCTGCGGTGGCAGGAACAGGTATCTTGACAGCAATTGTGTCATCCAAAAGGGCATACTTGTTCCTGGCTTCTTCGGAAAGCTGCTTAAAAAACGGCTCCTCCTCCAAGTTGTCAAATGGTGGAGGCAGAGGTATTTGATCTTCCGGCTTGATTTGAGCAATAGCTCCTTCGCCTTTTGAGAAATCGCCAAAACTACAAGAACAACTCATTTGGTCTCCCCTTTATCAGACTCTTCCGTCGCTAGATCCGCCCAACTCTTCTTTCCGTCGGCGCCAATGTGCGGTGCAGCCCAGCTGACTGGCTGCGAAAGGGCGTTCTGAATCGTCTCCTCTTCGTCACTGCCTGGAAGATTCGGCGCATCGTTCCAACGGATCGAATGGTATGCGAAGTACTTCCCAACGAAGTGCGACATATGTGTCATCGGGATATATGCAAGCAAAATACTCATCAGCACCACAGAAACAGTGACGCTCAAGGCCGGAATGCCCTCTTCAAAGGGTGTCAAGTTCAAGAACATCAGATTGGCCACGAAGGCGGCGACCCCCTTAAAGAAGATTGACCCGAAGGTAGCGAAAGCAAGCAGAGAAACCCCGAATACACCCACAAAAAGGACCAGGTTGAAGTAATCAGCAGGAGCACTGAAATCTCTTAATTCCGGCACCTTGAGGCGCCGGCGTATCAATCCGAGTGAACCTGCGAGCCCCAGGATGAGGCCCAGGCCCCCCGAAACCATAATCGCATAAAAGAGAAAGGCGTTGAGGGCGCTTCCCCCACCTGCTCCTCCCCCGGAAAAGCCGAGGATTCCCTGCAGAACCATGAGCGCAGTCGAGCCTGTGATCAAGTACAGTCCGAAGTGAAAGGGGAATGAGCGCAGCCATAACTTTCGGTTATGCTCTTTCAACGCTACAAGGAAGAGAATCTCAGGCACCATGACCTTCAATTCTCCAACCAGTGAAACTTCCCGAGGCTTTGTCCACCATTCGCTTTCCTCAAGGTAAGAACCTCCGTAAGACGCTTTTTTCGCCTCATGTGCAACTGGATAGAGTTCCCATCGCACATGCATAGGCATTTTCACCCACATCACGATTCTCATCGCTACGGCGACAATGAAAACCCCCAGTCCCGCATAAGCTACCAGATACGGAATCATCTCCATGCCCATTAACTCCCCCACTCCATACGTGAATTCCGTTGTACCTCAACCCGACGATTACCGATCCGCTTGACCAAAGCTACACCGGCCGGTTCGTCAAAAACTTCTTCAACACAAGCCCAACCCAGATTCCGAGCCTTAGCCGTCGCTCCTTTACTGAGACAGAACGCGACTACCTCAGACCCCCAGTTTCTGAGATCTCTTTCATCGTCTAACGCTTCCACTTCATAGACTGTTCGAAAGATGCAGCCGGTGAGGGGAGCAGCAGAGACAACGATACGTGCACCAGGGCTTACCGGTAGCGGGACTTCGATCACCTCAACACCCGACAGTTCGAGTGCATCGACAACAGATTCCTCTCCACCTGAAGGAATGAGGATCCTCTCCCCATGAAGAGGCCGCGAACCGAACCAGTCCAACTCCTCCGCGTGTCTCACCGACGGACCAATAACGAACAGCGCCGGCGGCCGCACACCGCTTCGGAGTACGGCCTCGGGTAGATCTGCTACTCTGGTTCGCACCACTTTCTGTCGCGAGGTTGTTCCTCTCTCAATCATTGCAGAAGGCGTCTCAGGATCCATCCCCGAGGCCAGCAGATGTTCAACAGTCTGCGGCAGGCTAGTCACTCCCATGTATCCAACCAGGGTTGAGTGTCTGTCCCGAGCAAGGAGATCCCAGCGAATCTGTGGCCCGCCTTCCTTAGAGCTCTCGTGGGCTGTCACCAAACTGACGGTCACTACTTCCTGTCGGTGTGTAATCGGGATGCCTGCATAACCTGGAACTGAAGTGGCTGCAGTCACGCAGGGAACTACCTCGAAAGGGATGCCTGCATCGTGAAGTGCTTGTGCTTCCTCGCCTCCACGGCCAAAGACATAAGGATCGCCGCCTTTTAGCCGGGCAACGCGTTTCCCTTGCTGTGCCAATCGGATCAGCAAGTTGTGAATCTCCTCCTGTGGAACGGGGTGGTAGCCTGCTTTCTTGCCCACCGGGTGAAGTTCGACGTCTCTTCTCAGGTCACACGGAATCACGGTTTCAGCAAGATGATCATAGACGACTGCATCTGCAGCCACGAGCCGTTGGCGCCCTCTGACAGTGAGCAAGCCGGCATCACCAGGACCAGCTCCCACAAGGGAAACGAATCCCGAAGCGAGCTGACGCTCTTCGGATTTCGAGGTGTCAGTCCACCGGCTGCTCCTGGCCTCGGGTCCTTCCCTTTCACCCGGAAGCCAGGCCTCCATCTCCTTCTCTCCAGGAACGTGAACAACGAGACGCCGTGCATCAACCGTCGAACTGAAGAACTGGTCGAATGACCTCTCTCTCTTGGCGGGGTCCGCGATCCGCTTCCTCAGCGTATTTCGGAAGCGAGTTGCCACCTCTATCCACTCGGACCACTCCGGTCCCAGCAGACGATCAAACACCTGCCGGAGACGTCGCACAGCGAACGGAGCACCACCGGCTGAAGCGATGACAAGCTGAAGCGCCCCCCGCTTGATCCTGGCTGGAAGATAAAACGTGCACAGCTCAGGCACATCGGCCACATTTACCCACACGCCTGCCGCAACAGCATCCTCGTACACCTGGCGATTGATGGCTGTATCGTTCGTGGTAGCGAAGCCGAGAGCGTACTCAGCGACTTCGCCGGCTCGATAGGCCCGCTGGATAAGACAGATTTCCCCCTGGTCTGCCAGCTTCTCAAGTGGATTGGTCACCTCCGGGGAAACGACGGTGACATTTCCGCCCTCTGCCAGGAGGCCTTCCACCTTTCTCAAAGCCACACCACCCCCACCGACGACCAGGCAGGATCGACCTTTCACATCCAGCATTACCGGATACATAGTGCGCTGTCCTCATAGTGGCTTCTTTCCGCTGAAACATCAGCCAAGTTCAATCTCCTCCCTTATGGAAGTGGCGATCTTATACAGCACCGTAAGAACCAGGGCTCCAAACGCATAGATTCCGAGCGAGATGAGAAGTTCAGGTGGAGTTGGCGCGTATTCTGTCAATCTTCCCAAAGGAGAAGGTATGAAACCGGTGATCACCATCCCCAGCCCTTTCTCGATCCAAATCGCAATAACGACCGCGAAACAAGTAACGAAAAGAATTGTGTCATTTTTTCGCAGTTTAGGGATCAGGAGGACAATCAGCGCAGCCAAAACAAACAATTGTGAAGTCCACATCCAGGGCACCAGTGCCTGCTTCCCTTCCAATCCGAAAAACAGGTACTCAAAATGCTCGACGTGCTCGTGAATACGTCTGTAGAGGCCGGTGAACAGTTCCACCGAGACAAAGAACACGTTGATCAGCAGCGCATACGTGACGATTTGTGACAGGGTCCGGATCGCCTCCCTGCCAGGATCGAAGTTAGTGAAGCGTCTGACGATCAGACACAGAATGATCAAAAGACTTGGACCGGACGCAAATGCTGAGGCGAGGAACCTGGGGGCGAGAATCGCCGTCATCCAGAAGGCTCGCGCCTCGAGTCCGGAATACAGGAAGGCAGTGACAGTGTGGATGCTGACTGCCCATGGTATTGACAGCACAATCACCGGTTTGATCCACCTTGGCGGCGGCACCCCTTTTCTTTCGGCTCCAAAAGTCACCTGGCTAATTACCACATTGAGCAAGAGATAACCGCTCAGTACGAGGAAATCCCAGAACATTAGTGAATTAAACGTGGGGTGAAGCATCACGTTCAGTACTCTCGTTGGCTGGCCCATATCTACGAAAACGAACAACATGCACATTCCGCACGCAGCAATAGCTAGAAACTCACCCAGTACCGTCAGTCTCCCAAACGACTTGTGGTTATGCAGATAGTACGGCAGCACTACCATCACTGCGGAGGCAGCTACACCGACCAGAAAAGTGAATTGTGCAATGTAGAACCCCCAGGGCACGTCCCTGCTCAGGCCGGTAACGGTAAGCCCTTCTCTCATCTGGAAGAGATAAGCCAGAAGACCGACGAACATTGCCAGGCTGAGGAATCCGATTAACGTCCAGTAGTAACGACCTCCTCTGAGTGCCTTCTCTAACATATTCGCCTCACACCAGGTAATAGACTTGCGGTTTCGTCCCCAGACCGGGTTTTCTCTGGATGCTGAACTTTTCACTCAACAGTTTCGAGACTTCTGATTCTGGATCTTCCAAGTCTCCAAAAAGAAGGGCCCCGGCTCCAGCACTCTTCCTACAAGCTTCCACACAAGCCGGCTCCTGACCTTTGGCCAGCCTCTCCGCACAGAAGTTGCATTTCTCGACAACCCCTTTCGTCCGCGTTGGATACTCTGGGTTGATACCACCTTGCAGAGCATTGCGGGGATCCTGCCAGTTGAAGCTTCGAGACCCATAAGGGCAGGCGACCATGCAATACCGACAACCGATACAGCGGTGTTGATCCATCATTACAAGCCCGTCCTCTTCCCTCTTCCATGTTGCCTGGGTAGGGCAAACACGGACACAGGGTGGGTCTTCGCAGTGGTTACAGAGGACAAGAACCGGCT
Organism: Acidobacteriota bacterium; assembly: GCA_030614585.1. Taxonomy (GTDB): domain Bacteria; phylum Acidobacteriota; class UBA6911; order RPQK01; family JAPXNP01; genus JAUWTT01. Next base: position 17,644 of record JAUWTT010000006.1, on the reverse strand, counting down.
TCTCTTTCAGTGAAGCCTTCGTGTATTCATGGGACTGGGTCGGAAAAGTGTGTTCGTACGACTCCTTCCAAACCCACTTCACCTCTTCTTTCGGATCTGCGATGTTCGGTACGTTGTGGGTACTGTGACAGGCTTCAATGCAGGCTGTACAACCCTCATTTTCGAGGCAGCGCTGGGAATCAACGACCATACCCCACTTCTTTCCACTCAACGTCGTCGAGGATTCCACCGCTTTTCCCCCGGGTCCAACATCGGTGGCGGTCCGCATTCCAGCAGCACCCAGAACACCCAACACTGAACATCCAGCTATCTTCAGGAAGCCTCGTTTGCTTTCATCCATTGCTACTTCCCCTCCCCGCGCGACACAGAGGTATCAACGTGACAGTCCCAGCAAAAGGGGTTCGCACCCACATAGTCATGGCACTGATCGCAAAACTCTGCCTTGTTGGAGTGGCATCCCAAACACGTACCGGTCAGGCTGATCTCGTACCTGTTACCTGAACTCGAGACATAAACTCGACGCCCGTCCCTCACGACAGCATTTCGCCACTGATTCAAGAGGTCCATGTGAAGAGCTTTCATATATTCAGCCGACTCGACACAACTCTCTTCACCTTCCGGCAACTTTGGTTCCGGGACAAAGCCGGACTTTTCATTAACCCAGCTAAACCAGAAGGGAAAGGTGACCGCGATCAGGAAGATCACCAACCCCAACAGGATCTTGCTGCCGTCATACATCATCACCCTCCGGCTCCTCCTTCAGCGGTTCCAACCGAAGGTTCAAGGTTCGCTCCGTTTCTCCCTTCATGACCATTGCATTCGCTAACAGCTCGTGAATCCCAGTGACTTGGACTCCCGGCGCCCAGTAATCGCACACCGTAGTCAGAGTGGCCCGGTCGATTGCACATATACAGGCCAACTGATTCACGCCGTATTTCTCCTGAACGAACCTGACGGCGTTACCCCTGGGCAATCCGCCCCGGAGCCTCATTTCCATGTTCTCATCGGTACCCAGGCCGGCACCCCCTCCGCAACAGAAGGTCTGCTCCCGAATCGTATTCTCGGGCATTTCATGGAAATTCCGGCATACACTGTTGATGACATAGCGGGGTTCTTCGAAGAATCCCATTGCGCGTGCCGGGTTACAGGAGTCGTGAAAGGTTACTGAGAGATGGTCATTTCTGCTGGGATCCAGTTTCAGCTTGCCGTTCCGTATTGCGTCCGCGACGAATTCGATTATGTGAACCATTTTGGTGGAAGAAGCGTTCTCAAAAACTGTTCCGGTCAGAGGGGACACTGGGACCTCGAGAAAGTCTGCAGGCCCATTCATCGTGTCCATATACTGCTGCACCACCCTCCACATATGTCCACATTCTCCACCCAGAATCCACTTGACTCCCAAACGCTTTGCCTCAGCGTATATCTTTGCGTTCAGGCGCTTGATCATTTCATGCGAAGTGAAGAGACCGAAGTTCCCTCCCTCGGAAGCGTAGGTGCTCCAGGTGTAATCGATCCCAAGTTCATGGAACATCATCATGTATCCCATGCAAGTGAACGTTCCCGGATCGGCCAGGAAATCTCCTGAAGGGGTCACAAAGAGGATCTCGGCCCCCTTTTTATTAATGGGGGGATCAATGCGTATTCCTGTGATTTCCTCGATATCGTCAGCAAAGAACTCCAGAGTGTCTTTCAGGCCATGGGGCTGGATTCCCAAATGGTTCCCGGTACGAAAGCAGTTTGCCACCGGTTCGATCACCCAGTTGACATTTAGACCCAGCAGATTGAGCAATTCCCGGCCCATCATGGTGATCTCTGCTGTGTCGATTCCATACGGGCAAAACACCGAACATCTCCGGCATTCCGTGCACTGGAAGAAGTAGTAGAACCATTCCTTGATTACATCCTCAGTGAGTTCACGTGCGCCGGCGAATCTTCCCAGCAACTTCCCGGCGGTAGTGAAATCCCTTCGATAGACTGAGCGCAGAAGCTCAGCCCTGAGGACCGGCATGTTCTTCGGGTCTCCTCCCCCAATGAAGAAGTGACACTTGTCGGCACAGGCTCCACACCTGACACAGCAGTCCATGAAGATCTTGAACGTGCGGTATTTGTCCAGGCGTTCCCGCATGCCTTCGAAGATAATCTCTTTCCAGTTGGGAGGGAGCTGCCAGTCATCATCTGTCGGCGACCACTGTCTCGGGTTTGCAAGGCCAAGGTACTCCAGATGCCTCGGTTTTCCGGGATAGATCCATGAACCTGGTCTGAAGTCAACAGGTGTGTCCATCCACCCTGATCGTGGTGGATCGTAATCGATCTGGACCAGTTCTTCCTGATCGTAGTAACCCATCTCATCCGGTTTCCGTTCAGCCATGACTATTCCTTCTCCACCGGAATTCCAACTTTGATCATCTTGTCACGGAACTCCTCTTCATATTCCTGATAGGTATGGACCTTCACAGGGTAGTCCCAGGGATTCACATGTCGCCGCTCACGATTGTTGTTCGCCAGGTTCCGGGTAGGACTCAGGAAGACACCCGCCATGTGAACCAGCTTGCTGAAGGGGAAATAGGCGATCAACACCGTAACCAGGAAAAGATGGACATAGAAGAGGTAATGTAGATCCGGAGAGGCGACCGGACTGAAACTCAATAGCCCCATCCCCAGTTCCTTCACCCCGACGACATCCGTCTTAAAGATATGTCGGAGCAGGACCCCCGTTGTCCCGATTCCCAGCAGCAGGAAAAGTGGAAAGTAATCCGCCGGAAGTGAAATGTAGCGCACCATGGGAGAAATGATCCTCCGAGCAAAAAGGTAGGTGACAGCTACGAGAAACATGAAACTTGTCATGTAGACCACCGGCACACCCACTTGGAAGAACCCGTCAAGCCCCTGCAGAAGTAACGTCAGGCTCGGCACATGCTCAGAAAAGAAGCGCATGTGCCGGACGAAGATAACCAGGAAGGAATAATGAAAGAGCAGCGCCCCCATCCAGAGCCATTTGTCCGGTCCGAACACGACTTTGTTCGACCCTTCCTTGAGTTCCGTCCTTGAGTTCCGAAACAAGGATCGAAACAGCAAAACCTCAAGAGCCATCCTACCCAACACCCCGACTCCATCGTGGGGATTATCCAGCCGGCTGGACTTGATCCAGGGGAGCGACTTCTGCTGTCCACATGTCGTCGGGATACGAAACGGAACCGGCGCGCGAGCCCAGCTCACGACTCGATACGTCAACCCGCCCAAGAACAATGCAATGGCAACATAGGGCAGCACGGCTCCAAACAGTATGTAGAGCCCTCCCAATTGGACGCCCACTATGGCGAGCAGAACCAAAAAAATAACAATGATGAAAGACACCAAAACGTTCATTGGTACCCACCAGCCTCCCGCGAGTTCCGCTCCGGATCATTCAACGACTCCTTCGCGGCCCGTCGGCTGCGAGGGGAACCTTGAAGTCTCTTCAGTTCATCGATCCGAAGCTCGTAAATCCGTTGGCGACAACCGGTATAGATGTCAAAAGCGAGAAGTGTCATCTGATCTATTCGGGCCTCAAACTCCTCGAACTCTCGTGGCCACGCTTCCGCGCGTTCCACCGTTTGGAGTTCCTCCCGCAAGGCTTGCTTGAGCAGCGGAAGAAAGGCAAGAGCCTGCGATGGAGAGAAATCCTGGACGGCCCTGATCTTGATGACGTCTTCGAGCAGGGTGCTCAGAACCGAATGGTCGAATCCCTCCAAAAGAGACTCGATAATCGCTTCTGCACGGCTTGACAAGACGGTGCCAACGGGGTTGAGGAATTCGTCTTTTTTCGTCCGATAGTAATCACGGCCCCTGGAAGGATAAGAATCGAGAATCTTCTCGATCCAATTCTCCTGGATAGCGCCTTTCTTTAATCGCAGCTCTTCGACAAATTCCATTCGCAGTCTACGCCCGAAGACTAAGCACTCACGACTAGACAGAACACCTGGAAGCTGAATAGACTCCGGGTCGAATCGCAGGATTTCCTTTCAGCTTCTTACGGAGCTTGAGACAGAGGAGGGTCGATTCAACCCTCCTGCCCTTCTGTGACTGCCAAGCTTAAACGCATCCAGTCGGCTTAGGCAGCCCGGCTACTTTACAGGCGCCCTTTGCAGGCCCGGACGGAAAAAGCTCATAGACTTTTTTCAGCTTGAACCCTGTGGCTTTACAAAGTTTACGGATCATCGGGGCGATCCCGAACTCGAGGTAATAGTCGCGAAGGTAGTTGACTAGCTTCCAGTGCTCTTCGGTCAACTCATCGACGCCCTCCGTCTTGGCCAGCGCCTTTGCAACTGCTTCATCCCAAATATCCGGGTCCTGAATGAATCCGTCTTCATCAATCTCAAGAGTCCTGTCTCCGACTTGAAACTCCGGCATGTCTTTCTCCTTTCGAGTTTACTCAGTTACTTTATCTGTCTGTTTTTCGGGCGCCGAACCCAGTTCCAGAATCGTTACCGAGTCCGAGTCCGTCTCATCAATACGTTCCAGTTCCTGTACAAGCTTGGGATCCGGCGAGTATCCCAGCCCGACTGCTTTCTTCAGCTGCGCTCGAGCGCTCTGCGTCTCTCCCAGGGCGTAAAGGCCTACCCCCAGGAAGTAGTTACCTGCAGCACCCTCCGGGGCAAGCTCAACAACCTGTTTGAAACAGCTGGTCATCTCTTCAGCTTCTCCCAGGTAAAGGTGGCCGAGCCCCTTGTTGTGCAGTGCCACTTCGGACATCGGTTCAAGTTTGAGCGCTCGCTCGTTCGCCTCGATACATCCTTTGAATTCCCACCTCGACAACCGGATTCCCCCCAGATTGACCCAGGCTTCAACTCTCTTCGGATCCAATTCGAGGCAGCGAAGTAGAGCCATTTCGCCTCGGCTCAGAAATCCTGTCTGGTTGAGTGCTGTGCCAAGCTTGAAATGAGCGTCAGCAGACTCTGGGGTCGCGTCCACGGCGTCGTAATACTTCTTCAGGTCAGCCCTTCCTTTCTCTTTTCCCTTCATCTTCGCCTCCTTCTCAAACGTTTGTTGAGGGAAGCACTTAGGCTACTTCCAACCTCACCTGGACAAGCCTTCGAGACCAATTTGAGAGCAGAGGCAAGCCCATCATGTAGCCCCTCGTCGGTTGCCAACCGAGTCAAATCAGGCACCGCAGGCAGCAGGATCTCCGGTCGCACCCTGGCAATCTCAATCAAAACATCCGGCGCCGTCAACGCATTCGTCCCCGATTCATCATTCATGGCCCAGATCAGCCTTCGAACCACCGCCTTCACCAGCTTTGGGTGATACTGCGAGGCAATCGCAATTGCCTTACCTGCTGTTCTTCTTCTTTCCTCATCGAAGTGATACGTCATTCCAAGCAGATATCGAATCGATCTCGGTTCCTGGGAAACCATGTTTTCAACCGCCTCGAAATTGCCCTGCATACCGCTTTCCACAGCTGCCTGCACTTCCGCCCGCAAACTCAATTGGGTCTCCCACTGCTTGAAGCCCGTACCACTCCTTCACCCCAACCCGGAACTCCCAACGCGTGAATATGAGTGTACGAGGCCAGGACATTGGATTTCTGAATCCCGTCACGTCCCTGCCCGACACCGACACCCCGATTCAGCTTCAGCGCCGTGCTCAGAGATTGAGTCCCCTGGATGAGACGAGAATAGTGGAACTCGTGCCCCACAAGCTGAGTACTCATCGCAAGGAATGGGTTCTTCCGGTCTACCTGCGCCTCCACATAGCCGTGACCTTGCGGTTTCTTTGTTTGTTCAACGACAATCGGAAGCGCCCCCACCATCGGATAACTCCCACTCTCCATCACGAGCTTCTCCGACAAGTACATCAGGCCCCCACATTCGGCCCATACAGGCAAGCCCTCGCGAATCTGACGAGCCAAGGCCTCCCGGAAACCGACATTTGCTGAAAGATCCTTCGCATAGACTTCTGGGAATCCGCCTCCAGCGTAAAGTGCCTCAATCTCAGGAACGTCGTCGTCCACCAGCGGCGAGATCTCCACGACTTCGCCACCGGCTGCCTCGAGCGCTTCCAGGTTCTCCGGGTAGTAAAAAGAAAAAGCCCTGTCTCTAAGGACCCCGATTCGTACCCGATTCTTCACCCTGGGAGCGCTGCACTGTTTGTCTGCAGCCTCCAGGCCGGGTGCTCTGCGAGCCAGCCCAATCAAAGCACCCACATCAACACTGCAGCGCACGACTTCCGCCACCTTCTCCAAAACCACATCAGCTTCAGGGTGTTCTACACTCGTGACCAAACCCAGATGTCGGCTCGGCAAGTGCTGATCTTCCAGCCTCGGAACCGCACCCAGTACCGGAATGCCCACGTCTTTCTCAATCGCGCGGCGAATGAGCTTCTCCTGCCGCAATGTCCCCACCCGATTCAAGACAACACCTACGAGCGGAAGATCAGGGTCGAGGGCGATACACCCCTTGACCAGGGCCGCAACGGTCCGTGTAACTTTGGTCGTGTCTACAACTAAAACAACTGGAGACGAAATGAGCTTCGCAAGTTCCGCTGTGGAATGGGAACCCTGAAAATCGAAACCGTCGAACAAGCCCCGGTTGCCCTCAACCACCGCAATGTCGCATTTCCCTGCACTTCCGGCTACCGTTTCAACGACGGCCTCTTTCGGCATCAGGAAGGTATCCAGGTTGCGGGCTACCTGGCCGGACGCTCTCGCCAGCCAAGCCGCATCGATGAAGTCCGGACCCTTCTTGAAAGCACCCACTCGAAGGCCGGCTTTTCGAAGCGCACCCACCAGCCCAAGCGAGACCAGCGTCTTCCCACCGTCCCCGGAAAGCCCTGCGATAACAACCCTAGGCAATTGAAAGGTACCCATTGTCAATCCGTTCAAGCAGAACGAAAGTCTCAGGATTCAGGGGATACACACGGATCGTGTAATCCGGCTCCGACCCACCGTCCCCTCAAAAAAAGGGCCGAGTTTTGTCCTCAGCCTACTGACTCTCCCAGACCTCTCTCCGCATCCCCCCGGTTGCTGCCGGAAGCACCCGCCCGGGGGGAACCAAACACAGGCGATCCTATGATTTCGGTGGCAAGGTTACGTAGCTGCCTCCGATATAGGAGTAGATACAGCGCCCGTTGTCAATCAACTCACGAATCGCCGCCTTGCAGGTCTGCTTGGGGCACCTGTCTCTGCCATACTGTTTGAACATGGCCTTGGTGAGATCCATCGGCTTTAGGTTCTTCTTGCCGTAGGTCTCCTTGACCAGCTGGTACATGGCTTCAGCGACTTCCTGAACACTGACCTCTTCACTCATGGTAGGTCTCCTACTACTGACGGAAATGGAGCGACCTCTTAAACGTCTCCCCTGCATGGGAGAAGTCGTCGATGTGATATTTGGTGAACTCGATCCCGGTCAATTTAAAGAATTTGGGCCAACCGATCAGTTCAATCCATTCTCCCAGTCGCTCGAACTTCTTCGCGTTCGCGGCATAGACTTCGACAATGTTCCTGACCGCGTCAACGACTTCCGGCCACCGCGGTGGATTGTTCGGAATAAAGGGAATAGCGAGTTTGGAAAACTTCGGCTCCGTTCTCGCGTTACTCACCTTTCCGCCAACCCAGATCGAAAGGCCGTCCATCTCGGGATCATTCAGAGTCATTGAGGGGCAGACCGTATAGCAGTTTGCACAGAACATACATTGTTCTTCGATGACTTCAACGGACTGCTTTCCATCAACATTAGTGGGCCTGATTGCACCGGTCGGACAGGAGGCGACAGTTGTCGGGATTTCACATTGGACTCGAATCGTCTCGCTGTTGATCTCCGGGATTCTCCGATGAACACCCAGAATCGCGATGTCCGAGCAGTGCACGGCACCACACATATTCAGACAGCAGGCAAATGCCAAACGAAGCTTCGCAGGGAGTTTCGGCTCAGCAAAGTACTCGAACAGATCGTCCATCATTGCTTTCACAACACCAGAAGCATCTGAAGCGGCCGAATGGCAATGTATCCAGCCCTGTGTGTGGACTGGATTGCTGATTGAATTGCCAAAACCGCCGACCGGAAAACCTTCCTTGGCAAGTCGCTCGATCAGCGGCTCCACGTTGCTCTCTTCACTCAACAGGAATTCGACGTTGTTGCGGCTCGTAAACCGAAGATAGCCGCCGCAAAACTCATCAGCGAGATCCGCGAACAAACGGATGGTATTAATGCTGCACAGCCTGGGACTGGCAGCGCGCACAGTGTACAGTTGATCGCCTGATTCACCGACGTGAACCATGACTCCCGGCCTCATGAAGTAGTGGTACTTCCACTTCCCATAATTCTCCTTGATGATCGGTGGAAGGAATTGTTCGTAATGTGGTGGGCCGATGTCAGTCACTCTTTTCTTTATATTAGTAGACATGGCTAGTGCTCCTTATTTTTCCATTGACCAGCTGTGATTAGTAATCTTCATCATCTTCGTACTCATCTTCATCGTCCAGCTCATAGAAGATGTAAGGATTCGCACGAGGCTGAGAGATCATTTCCGGGGTGGGGTCCAAGCCAATTTGATCGAGAAAATTGCCAAGACCGATACGCTGAATGAACTCACCGATCCGCTCCCGGTTCTTCCCATGTTCGCCCCAGAGTTCCCACAAGGCGTCTACCAGTTCCTTCAGATCTTCATACGGCGGCTCCATCTTCAGGAATGGAACCATCACGGAAGAAAGCAGTGCTCCACCGATGATGGGTGCCTTAGATCCAACCAGAATCGTGGCTCCACGATCCTTCCCGGGCGCAAGAGCCTTTGGCATCGCATTGATACAGTGCATACACTTGACACAGTCGGCATCGTCGATCAAGAGCTCCTGCCCGTCCCAACTCATACACTTGGTAGGACAGCGGGAGACAACGTCTTCGAGAATGTCAAGGTCACCCGATGCTGCATACTCTTTGACAGCATCCGCATCGATCTGGATTTCATCCTTCCAGGTACCGATAATCGACATATCCGCCCGGGCGATCGAAGCCACGCAGTCATTCGCACAGCCGGCCATCTTGAACTTGAACTTGTACGGAAAGGGAGGACGGTGAAGTTCGTCCTGATATTCCATCGTAAGGTCGTAGGTCAATCCCATCGTGTCGTAACAGGCCCACTCGCAACGAGCCATTCCGTTACAGCAACTGGGCGTTCTCAGGCAAGATCCTGATCCCCCGAGATCAAAACCAAGTTCCGTCAACTTTTCAAAGGTGGGCTCCAATTCCTCGGTTGAGCACCCCAAGAAGATGATGTCTCCCGTCGAACCATGCATATTGGTCAAACCGGAACCATGTTCTTCCCACACATCACACAGTTTTCGGAGTACATCAGACGTGTAGAACCACCCAGCAGGATGGTTAACACGCATCGTATGGAACGCGGCCACCTCCGGGAATTCATCGGGGAGATCATTGTAGCGGCCGATAACACCGCCACCGTACCCCATCACCCCGACCAGTCCCCCGTGTTTCCAATGCCCGACCTTGTCCTCGTAGGATCGTTCCAGCACGCCAAGCAGATCTTTCGCTTTCGGATTGTCGATGCTCTTGATCTCTTTGACAAAGCTGGGCCACGGTCCTTTTTCCAGCTCGTCAACCAGTGGTGTCTTCGACTCTTTCTCACTCATAGACACACCTCGCTCCTTCCCATTCCCTGGTTAAATCAAACAAACTCTTTACGAGTCATACCGTTGCCCCTCCAACGCTTGAAGAGAAACCTAAATTTCAACCCTGATTTACATGCAATTTAGGGGCCTGAGACAGCACTTCAATGCTGTTGTTACCTGCTCATTTTGTGAAGTTTCCAATGGGGCAATAGACTCACTAAAATGGGTGAATATCCACACAGCTTAGAACCGGGGGTTTGACCACTCTCAGTGGGTTTCATGAGTGCCGGAATCCCTGGCAGGACTCATATTTAAACAGAAAGTCTGAGTCCCTTTCGCCAAACGCTGACAAACCTCGGGCTTTCCGTAAGAAGTCCGAGTCGGTACAATCGCTTTCGGATTTACAAATGCTGACGATTCGTCCTTTGAAGGACTGGATCTGACAAAACCAATAGACCTCGGGCAGCATCCAGAGGGGGCAGTGATGGAACTTGACATTTTCCTCGTGATTGCGATTGTAGTTGTGGCGCTCATTGTCTTTGCTTCCGAGAAGCTCAGGGCGGACATGGTAGCCCTCTTGATCATGGCAACCCTGATGGTTATCGGGCTCTTCAGACCGACGTTTCCCACTCCCGGAGAAGGAATCTCAGGCTTCTCGAACAAGGCAACTGTTACGATCGCAGCCATGTTCATCCTAAGCGCGGGTCTGGTGAGAACCGGAGCTGTCGACTGGGTGACCCAGAAGCTGATGCGCCATGGAAGCTCCAGTCAGACGAAGATGTTTGTTCTTCTCATGTTCGCTGTCGGAACGATATCCGCTTTCATTAACAATGCCGCGGCCGTCGCCGTGTTCATTCCAATAACTCTTACAATCGCGCGGCAGCAGAACATCAGCCCCACAAAGCTTTTGCTGCCGGTCTCTTTTGCTTCCATAGTCGGAGGCACTTGTACCCTGATTGGTACCTCAACAAACATCCTGGTCAGCTCTATGGCAGCCGATCACGGGCTGGGCGAATTTGCGATGTTTGAGCTCTCCAAATTGGGTTTAATCTTCTTTGCTGTTGGGATGCTGTATCTCTTTTTCTATGCAAGAAAGGTGCTTCCGGAGAGAATCGGACCCAAAGAGCTCACCCAGAAATACCACCTCGGGAACTACCTGACCCAAGTGATCGTTGAGCCAAAGTCGCCGCTGATTTCGATGACACCAACCGAGGCAAAAATCAGAGAAAAATACGATGTCAGCATTCTCGAAATCCGTCGCGAAGATCAACGCATTACCGCCGGCATTCGCGATACTCGGATACAGCAAGGGGACATCCTTGTTATTGAGGGAGCGATTCAGGCGATCATGGAATTGAACAGTTTTGAGGGGCTCTCACTTCGGTCTGAAGTTAAATATGGCGACAAGGATCTGACATCAGAAGCCAAGAGCTTGGCGGAAGCTATCGTTTCTCCGAGTTCCCGGCTCGTCGGCCTTACCTTGAAGGAAGCGGATTTCCGAAACGAATACGGTGCCTTTGTCCTGGCCATTCGCAAACATGGGAAGACAATCCGAGACAAGTTAGGAGTCATTGAGCTGGAGGCGGGAGACACCTTACTTCTCCAGGGAAGAACCGGTTTCCTGGAGCGTCTCAACAAGGCTACTGATTTCCTCACCATTCAGGAGAAGGACCTCCCCTCGGTGAGGAGTGACAGAGCGGTCTGCGCTACCGTCATCGTAGGGGGCGTGGTAGCGGCAGCTGCCTTCGGACTGGCCCCCATTCTGGTATCGGCAATAGTGGGCTGTATCATTATGGTTCTTGCCGGCTGCCTTAAGCTGCAGGATGCCTACCAAGCTGTCGACTGGTTCGTGATCTTCCTCCTCGCAGGCGTAATTCCATTGGGTATCGTGATGGAGAAAACAGGAACAGCTGAGTTCATTGCCAACGGCTTGCTCAGTCTTACCGGGGTCCTTGGAATCGTCGCCATCATCCCCATCTTCTATCTCCTTTCGACGATTTTCGCCGGGATCATGTCCCACAATGCTGCCGTGATTCTTCTGGTTCCGATTGGGTTGGCTTCGGCTCAGAGCCTGGGGGTCAGTCCCACACCCTTCCTTATGGCTATCACTTTCGCTGCCTCCTCTTCCCTATTCACTCCGTTTGGCTACCACACGAACCTGATGGTATATGGGCCCGGAGGCTACAGGTTTTCCGATTTCCTGAAAGTCGGAATCCCTCTGAATGTCCTCCTATTGATCATTGCCAGCTTCTTCATTCCTCTGATCTGGCCACTGTAAGGGGAAAAGTCGTGGGTCCTGAGTCTTGGGGCTTGGGGACGGTGCTGATCGATCGACCTGCTAATTGCGCCTACCAAGTAAAGCACCGAGAGATCTTAGTGTCCTTGGTGTCTTGGTGGTAAATCCTTAACTCCACAAGGTACTGAACTGCTCTGGTGCGTAGATTTCCGGGCTAGCTCCCACCCCGTTGCTCCTATATCATCGAGCCATTGAATAAGAAACTGGACGAAGCCGTATTCAGAACGTCGGTAGCTGAAGCTGAACCGACGGAGGCTGAAATAGTGCAGAAAGTACTGGCTGGAGAAACCGCAGCATACGGTGAGATCTTCCTGCGTCATCGAGGACGCGCGTTCGCACTCGCTTACCAGTACTTGCGAGATCGGGAAGAAGCGAAGGATGTAGTGCAGGATGCGTTCATCAAAGCCTACCAGAATCTCGGAAAGTTCAAGATCCAGAGGCGATTTGGACCCTGGCTTTTGACCATCGTTAGAAACCTGTCCATTGATCTGATCAGGAAGAGAAAGCGAATCTCGCCGGACGGGCTCCCAGAGGTGGTTCCAGATCCGGGTTCAGCTGAACTAACCGTGCAGAAAGTATTGAAAGGTGAGGTCTGGAACGCTCTCCAGAGCTTGCGCCCCGAGCAGAGGGAAATCATCTTCTTGAAAGACTATCAGGGCCACAGCTATGTCGAGATTTCTCAAATTGTCGATATCCCACTGGGAACGGTGATGTCTCGGTTACACCATGCGCGCAAGAATTTAGCTGCGGCCTTGAGTATGAAGAACTGATGAGTTGTAAAGAGATTGAGGTCTACCTTTCTGGTTACCTGGATCGTGAGCTCACACAACAGGAGGCTCAGCGGGTAGAGCTCCATTTGGAGACATGCTCGGTTTGCCCGCAACTCCTCAAGGAACTGGCAACAGCCCGGGAGGCCACCCGGAAGATAGAATTCCGACAGCCTGGCAAACAGGAGTGGAAGAACATGGAAAACACGATCCTGGAGAATATAAGCCGAGGATTTGGCTGGCTGATTCTGGTGGTCTGGTCAATCACGACGGTTGGCTATGCCTTTTTCCAATACGCAATGATGCCTTCGGAACCGCTCTTTCAGAAGATTCTTGTTTTTGGCATCTTTCTCGGTATCGCTCTTCTCTTCTTTTCGGTACTCTGCCAGAGAATTCGCGAAAGTCGAACTGACCGCTACAAGGGAGTACAACAATGATTGTAGTGACAACAGGCGAAATCTCTGGGAAGCGGGTAATCAAGACGCTTGGGATCGTTCGGGGAAGTACCATACGTGCCAGACACGTGGGAGGGGACATTCTGGCGTTCCTGCGTACCCTGGTGGGGGGCGAGATTCACGAGTACGTCAAGCTCATGGGCGAAGCTCGGGAACAGGCCATTGACAGGATGCTCGAAGAGGCCCGGGCACTCGACGCCGACGCCATTATCACCGTCCGCTTCGCAACTTCGGAAATCATGTCGGGCGCTGCCGAGTTGCTGGTTTACGGGACCGCCGTCAAGCTCGAGGATTTACCCTGATTGGATCCTTCAGCAACAGGTTACGACATTCCTGAAAATCGAAAACGCAAGAGCCCGGAGTTACCTGGTGCCTGTTGCTCAGTCCACAATCGGCCGAGCTCCAAACTATAAAACTCCGGGCTTTTGTTTTTCCAATTCCAGACCGCGTTCGCTAGCCCATTGCTCCGACTTCGTCCACGGTTTTCTGGACAGCGGCAACCGATCGTTTGAATCCTTCCTTCTCTGCTTCAGTCAGTTCGACTTCAATGATCTTTTCGATGCCGTTTCTTCCAATCAGGGTTGGAACCCCGACAAAGAGCCCGTTGACTCCGTATTCTCCCTCCAGGAGTGCACACGAAGGGATGATCTTCTTCTTGTCGAAGACGATCGATTCCACCATGTCGAGCGCAGATAATGCAGGTGATACGAAAGCCGAGCCAATGCCGAGCAGGCCTACGATCTCACCGCCCGCCTTTCGGGTACGGCTTTCGATACCCTCCAGCGTCTCAGCATCTACGAACTTCTCAACCGGCATGCCGGCTATCCGACAACAACTCCGGATCGGGACCATGGTGTCCCCATGGCCGCCCAGCACGATAGCTTCGACGTTTTCAACCGACACTCCAGCCGCCTGAGCGACGAAGTAGCGATATCGAGATGAATCGAGTGCCCCGGCCATGCCAACCAGCCTGCTCTTCGGTGGGCTCAGCTGCTGGTAGAGGCGATACACTATCGCATCCAGCGGATTCGCAACAGAAACGACAATTGCTTCAGGGCAGTATTTCGAAATCCCAGCCGCCACCAGGTCAGTGATCCGCAAGTTCGTGGCGAGCAACTCTTCTCGAGTCGGAATCGACCCGTCCGGTCTCTTGGTTCGCGGCACACCGGCTGTATTGATAACGATCTCCGAACCTTCGAGCACGTCATACTCTTTACCGCCGATTAGCTCAATGTCTGTCCCTATCAAGGGCGTTCCTTCGGCGATGTCGAGGCATTTGCCCTTTGCCAGGTCCGGGTCCTTGACATCCATCAAGGCGACTGATTTTGCAAGCATCCGTCGACACAGTTCCTGTGCGAGGACGCCACCGATATTGCCGCCCCCGATTAGACCTATCTTGTTTAGCATGATCGTTTCTCCTTGTTTCTCAGGGCACTTGTTTCTAAACTCCTCATACCCCGGCAGTGGCCCCGTCCGGAGAAGTAACTTCGTCCGAACGGATTCGGCCCTGCCCTGCTTCTTGATGTAACCTCACTCTACGGCTGCAGTCCACCGGTTCTTCAGTTCAGGATCCTTCATGGTCTCCATTAGATATTCACCGAGTTCTGCCGCCGTGCACCCATCAGCACGACCCGTAATGGATATTCTCTTTTCGTACTGCCCACAGATGTCGAGCGCCATCTCAAGTTTTTCCGCCCGTTCAGCAAAGCCAATATGGCGAATCATCATCGCTGCCGCACGGATAAGGCTGCTGGGATCAGCGTACTTGCCCCGGCCTTCCCGCATCATTCGCGGAGCACTTCCGTGAATCGCCTCGAACATGGCATACCGTTTGCCAATGTTTGCGCTACCTGCAGTTCCGACTCCACCCTGAAACTCTGCCGCCTCGTCTGTGAGGATATCTCCGTAGAGATTCGGCAGCACAAGTACTCTGAACTGCGTCCGTCTCTTGGGATCAACCAGTTTGGCCGTCATAATGTCTATATACCAGCCCTCCCATTCCACATCAGGGTACTCTTTGCCCACTCGGGCTGCAGTGTCCAGAAAAAGGCCGTCGGTGGTTTTGACCACATTGGCTTTCGTCACAACCGTCAACTTATTGATGTTGTTGTTTTTCGAATACTCGAAAGCCATGCGCATGATCCGCTCGGCACCCTGTTTCGTGATCACCTTGAAATCAAAAGCCAGGTCTTCCGTCACCAGGATGCCTTTGCTTCCGAGCACATAGGCACCTTCAGTGTTCTCACGAAAGAAGATCCAGTCGATCCCTTCCTTTGGCACCTTGACTGGCCGAACATTGGCAAACAGATCCAAATACCGCCGCATGGCAACATTGGCGCTTTCGATGTTAGGCCACTCGTCCCCTTTCTCGGGGGTCGTTGTCGGTGCTTTGAGGATCACGTGGCACGCTTTCAGTTCCTCCAGTACATCTTCGGGAATTGCCGCCCGATGCTCCGCTCGGTTCTCAATAGTCAAACCCTCGATCGTGCGGAACACAACCTTCCCACTCTTGACCTCATCCTCAAGAACAAACTCAAGGATTCTCTGTGTTTCCTGAGAAATGATAGGTCCTATTCCATCACCCCAACACACCCCTATGATGATCGGCTTGAGCGAGGAATAGTCGACCCAGTCCTCGGCCTCCTTCATTTTTTCCACGCGCTCTAACTGTTCTTTCACCAAACCCTCAAAGTGGCTGCGGGCATTTTCCAAAACATCATTCGTCATTCTTAGCTATCTCCTTTCACATGCTTCTTCTATCAAACCCGGCCTCATGAAGTCGAGTCTTTCTATCCCAGTTCCAAAACGGCTCATCTTTCAAGGCCGTAACCTCACGCGGGCACCTAATTCCTTCAAGGCATCCGGCCTCGAACTCGAGCCGCCGTAACAATCGACCCGCGTCTCTCGCAGGTCCAGTGTAGTGTACCCGGACAACAGCTTCAACAGATGTTGCATGCGGATTCTCAACATTGTTAGACAGGCACTCTTCCGCAGCGACTTGTTACAATGTCACGCGGCGAATCTGCGTGAGTGAGTACACTTGGCGGGTGTTGCTATCGTTACGAACATTCTTCTGAGACCGATGCTCTCAGCAGAGACAAAACAGCAGGTGTCCAAGTGCAAAATCCGGCCCGAAACATTCGCGAATATCTAACCCAGCACCAACCAGAAATTCTGGACTATCTGAGGAAACTGGTTCTAACGGAA
Organism: Acidobacteriota bacterium; assembly: GCA_030614585.1. Taxonomy (GTDB): domain Bacteria; phylum Acidobacteriota; class UBA6911; order RPQK01; family JAPXNP01; genus JAUWTT01. The sequence goes on along the minus strand of JAUWTT010000006.1, from coordinate 1,318 downwards.
TCGCCCTCGTCGGAACCGAGTTCACAGAAGGAGGTGTTCGATATCCTGGCAGAACCCCTCCGAGAGATGAACTATGAAACTGTTCACCTTTCCGGCCACACCAGTGGCGGTCAGTTCTACGCCCGACCGAAAGACCGAGAGAAAGCTGTTCCATACCAGCTTCTTCTTGGACATGCGGACACCGTCTGGCCTCTTGGTACCTTGAACTCAATGCCCTTCGAAATCGATGGGAATACTGTGCGTGGACCTGGAGCTTACGACATGAAAGGCGGGCTCGTTCAATTCATTTGGAGTCTTAAGGCTCTTCATGAATTGGGTGTCGAACCCTCCGTTACGCCGGTGGTTTTTGTTTCATCAGACGAGGAACTCGGAAGCGAAGAATCCCGCAACCGAATTGAGCATCTTGCACGCCACGCAAACCGTGCTTATGTTACAGAGCCCTCTGCGGGGCCCACTGGAAAACTCAAGACCACTCGAAAAGGTGTGGGAGTTTATCAGATTACTATTCGAGGAAAATCGGCGCATGCAGGTGTGGAACCCGAGGCCGGGAGGAGTGCTATCTTCGAGCTTTCCCACGTTATTCAGAAACTTCACTCGCTCAACGACAGTGCTCACGGCACGACTGTCAATGTAGGAGTGGTCGAAGGTGGAACCCGTGTAAACGTGATTCCCGAACTTTGTACTGCGCAGGTTGATGTCCGAGTCTCTTCCGTTTCCGACGGTAAAAAGCTGGATGATGAGATACGGAATATCCAGCCGGTTCAATCCGGCGTGAAGATCGAGGTCACTGGTGGACTCGACAGATCGCCAATGGAAGAAACTCCTCGGAATAAGGCCCTCTGGTCGGTCGCATCGAAGCTTGGACTCGAACTGGGACTCACCTTGGAGAAGAGCCACTCTGGGGGCGGATCAGACGGCAATCTAACCAGCCCGTTCACAGCGACCCTCGATGGACTCGGCAGTATTGGTGGAGGCGCCCATGCCCCTCATGAGTTTCTTCTGGCTGACGCGCTCATCGAGAGGACAGCTCTCATGGCACTGTTGATCAATGCACCTGCGTTATCGCCAAAGTAGCCCCGGCAAAGTAGCCCCGGCTTCCAGCCGGTTGCGTTTCCTCCCGGCAAGATGCCGGGGCTACTTTGGGGCTACCTTGCGGCACTACTCTCTTTTCAGCCCGAATTGTCCGGTCCCCAAGATGTACTCGCCCTCTCGAAGATGAGCCTTTACTGGATTGTCTTGGATGTACCGTCTGTAATGCTCCAGCTGGTCCCAACTACGGAGAATGTGATCATGTCTATCGCGCATCCAGAAAGTCCCT